>JBKJTD010000342.1:0-10125 GCA_046590915.1 Vicinamibacterales bacterium | reverse complement strand
ACGTTGGTCGAAGACACCAGGGTAATCACGGTGCCCGCGGGTGCCACGAGCGGCACCTTGTCACAGGCGGCCGAAACGATACCGGCCAGCGTCAGAAGGCCATAGACAGCAATGTGGAGAGGGCGGCGTGGTACCATGCGGATCTTCAAGGATATTACGTTCATGGATATAGAGGGTCAAGGTTGCGCGGGCCCGAAACGCCTGTCCAGCCGCCCGCACACCCGGTTTGACGATGGCGGCTTCACGATGGTCGTGTTGCTGGTCGTGATTGCCATCATGGCGGTCGGGATGACGGCGATGCTGCCGACGTGGCGCCAGCAGGCCCTTCGCGAGAAGGAAGAGGAACTCATCTTCCGGGGCAATCAGTATGCCCGTGCGCTGGTCCTCTATTCCCGCAAGAACAACAACCTCCTTCCTGCCAACATTGATCTGCTCCACGAGGGCAAATTCCTCCGGAAGAAATGGAAGGACCCGATCACCAATGCTGATTTTGCGCTCCTTCCCGCTGGCCAGCCTGCCAATGCCGGCCGGGGAGCGCCGCAGGGACCGGTGGCACCCGGGGGCGGACGGGGCGGAGCACCAACTCCGCAGACGCCGCAAGGGCCGCGCGGAACCGGTCCGGGAGTCACGGCGGGCCAGCAAATCATTGGCAGCATTCAAGGCGTCTACAGCAAGAGCACGGACACGTCCATTCGGGTGTATCAGAATCAGCAGCGGTACATCGACTGGCAGTTCACCGTGCAGACCGCGTTGCCGTTAATGGGCGGCGCTCGTGGGGGAGGCCCGGCGGGGCAGCCTCCACCGGGCGGAGGTCCCGGCGGGAGCGGCCCGGGTGTCGGCACTCCTGGTGTTGGTGTTCCGCCTCGCGGCGGCGGCCCGCCCAGAGGTGGCGGTCCGGGACGCGGCGCAGGTCCTGGCGGCATTCCCACACCACCGGGCGGACGTGGCCGCGGCGGCAATTAGCGCGGCGGCACCTGGTCTTCGGAGCCGTCGGGCTTCAGCCCGACGGGGTCAGCCGGGCTAAAGCCCGGCTGCTCCAGACATCTATGTCGCTTCGAGGTCCGCGACGATCGCGTCGTGAATGTGCGCGCGCATCGGCGGGAACCGGTCATTCGCGCGAGTCGGATGCACGCGGTTGGTCAACAACACCACGTAGAGATCCCGTTCCCAGTCAATCCAGAGCGAGGTTCCCGTGAACCCGGTGTGACCAATCGCGCTGGGCGACAGTCGTGTCCCGCACGATGACGTCGGCAGCATCGTGTCCCACCCCAACGCGCGCGAACTGCCGGGCACCGGACGGCGACTCGCAAACGCGCGCATGAGCGGCGGCGTCGCGAGCCACGAGTCGACGTGAAACGACTGCAGGACTGTGGCCGCAAATATCCCGACCGCCTCAGCCGTGCCGAACAGGCCGGCGTGGCCCGCGGCGCCGCCCAGCATCGCCGCATTCTCGTCGTGCACCTCACCTTGCAGAATTCGTCCGCGCCATGGGTCCGCTTCGGTGGCTGCGATGCTCGACCAGAGGGCGGGGGAGGGATTGAACCCCAGTCGTGGCAGGTGAGCCGGCCACAGCGACGACCACTTAATGTCTAGGCCCCGACCGTCGATCGCCTCGAGCGCAAATCCCGCGATCATGAAGCCAACATCCGAATAGACCGACGATACCCCGACGGGTCGCTCGAGTGGCATGGCCATTACAGAGTGACGGAGCGCGGCGGCGTCCTGTGATGTTTCCCACAGGCGCCGGTGCGCGGACGCGCCGGAGGAGTGATCGAGCAGATGTCCGATCGTCACGTCCTCGCAACCCGGTACTCGCCACTCCGTTAGGTAGCGGGTCACGGGAGCATCTATCTCCATCGCGCCGGTGCGCACATGGCGAAGGATGAGCGATGTGGTGACGATGACTTTGGTCAGCGATGCGAGGTCAAAGATCGTTGATTGATCACACGGCAGTGCGTGTTCGTCATACGAGAGCCGGCCCAGCGCGTGGCTCCACAGTGGACCAGCTGCGCGACCCACTTCACACACCACCGCCGGATAGGCTCCCTCGTCGAGCCCCTGCGCCAGCAGTGCGTCTGTGCGAGGAAACCTCACTGCCGTTCGTCGACCTCAATCAAGGCGGCCCGCAACTGCGAGAAGTAACGTCCCCGCGGGCTGACGGCGGTCAGAAGACTGTCATACGAATACATCAGCACCCCGTCCACCTGATGTCGGCGCGCAGCGCGCAAGTGGTCAATGGTGCGCGGCACCGGCAGGCGCCATGCCCCGATTCCCGCCCACACCGGCCGACCGTGAGCCCCGGCCTTGACATCGGCGATCTGTTGAGAAAACTCCGCGGTGGTGGTGGCGTACGCCATGGGGCAGATCACATCGATGAGTCCCGTGCGCGCCCACATGGACCAGTCCTGCAACTTGCGACTGCGCGCCTGGTCAGCGACCGGAACCACGGCTGCCGATACCACCGCGTCGGGACGTGTCTCGCGAGTCAGATCGCGAAGACGTCGCACCAGAAGATTCAGTCGCTCACGCCGGAAGTCTTCCCAGGCCTGTGGGAACACGGCGGTCCACGCCAGCGGATCCTGTTTGGCGCGCGCGTCCAACCGCGCCTGTTCGGCCGGCGACACCTTGGCGCCGTGATGCGCGCGGAAGGCCTGCAGCGCACCCTTGCTGTAGTCGAAGTCGGCCGTCGGGTACCGGATGTAGTCGAGGTGCAGCCCGTCCAGTGTGTAACGCCTCAACAGGTCGCGCACGACTGAAAGTGTGTACTGCTGCGACCCTTCAGGAATCGGCGACAGGAACATGCCCTCGACCGAGTTGCTCGCCCCGCGGGTCCACCGTGCCAGCTGGGCCACATACCCCGGGGCTGATGGTTCGATCCGCAGGAGCGTGCGCGCGATGGGCGCCGGCACCATCAACCAGCCTGGCTCACGCACCGCGATGTGGTTGCGGGCCTTGGGTGGGGCAATCGCACTTGCCACGAGATTGACGTTGAACCACGCGTGGACACGCAGCCCGGCGGCGTGCGCGCGATCGATGGTCAGCGCGAGTGGATCAAACGTCGCCGGCTGGCTGCTGAGCTCTGCGGCCCGAGGCTCAAGCGCGCTCTGGAAGTACGCATCCCCACGGCCGCGCACCTGGACAATCAGCGTGTCGTAGCCGCCGTCGACGGCAGTCTTGATCAGTTCGGCGATGCGCGCCGGTGTCGTCAGCGTCGATCGCAGAACCCACAGGCCGCGCACCTCGTCATCGGCGTCGTCGACCTGCCCGGGCTGCTGTCGCACGGCACCGGTCTTGATGGGTACGACGAGCACAACGAGAACAGTTGCGGCGAGAACGGCGCGGGGAAGCCAGTGCATAGGATCTCCTCACGGTACCAGTGCCCCGGAAATGGTGTCAATGCGATACGCTTTCTGCTGATGGCGGTGCTTGGAATCGACGCGGGCGGAACCAAGACGGTGTGTCAGGTCGCGGATGCCAGTGGACGGATCCTGGCCGAGTCGCGAGGGCCGGGCGCGAACCTGCAGAATGCCGGAGAGCTTCAGGTGGAGAAGGTCCTCCACGAAGTGATTCAGGCCGCGACGCTTCAAGCCGATGCGTGGCCCACCAGCGCCTGTATCGGGATGGCTGGTGTGGACCGGCCCGAGGACGCCGCCATCGTGCGCGGAATTTTGTCGCGGCTGGTGCCGAGGTGTCCGGTCGTTGTCGTCAATGACGCGCTCATTGCGCTTGAAGCAGGCGCCCCGAGGGCCGCCGGCGTCGTCGTGATCGCCGGCACTGGGTCGATCGCGTACGGACGGGACGCCCGCGGACGCGCGGCTCGCGCCGGCGGGTGGGGGTACGTGCTCGGAGATGAAGGGAGCGGCTATTGGCTGGGGCGACAGGCCCTGCGCGCGGTGCTTCGCGCATCTGATGGCCGCGGTCCGGTCACGCCGCTGACCGCCCGTGTGCTGGCGCACTACGAGGTGTCCCGCCCGCAGGACCTGGTGCGCGAGATCTATTACGGACGGTTCAAGCCCTCGACCGTCGCCGCCGTCGCGTCACTGGTCGAGGAGGTCGCAAACGAGGGCGACCGCTGGGCGCAGGCGCTGATTGCCACCGGCGCGGCGGAACTGAGTCTGGCGGCGCGAGCGGTGTGTGACCAACTCTCACTGCCCGATGGTCCGGTCGTCCTCGCCGGCGGCATCTTCAGAGCGGTGCCGCGCCTGCGGACGGGTATGATTGACGCGCTCACCGCACATCGCCCCGGCATCGTCGTGCGTGCGTTGGCGCAGGAGCCGGCGACCGGCGCGGTCAGCCTCGCACTTGCGGCCGCTGAGGGGACGCTGGTCACTCCGGCCTACTTCGATCACGAATGATGCAGATTACGACCTATGCCACCGCCGAGCGTGCGGCTGGAGCCGCCGCTCGACTGGTGCTCAACCGCCTGACAGACCGACCCGACATCGTCATCGGCCTGCCGACTGGCAGCACCCCGGTTCCGCTCTATCGCGCGCTGGTCCGTGCATACACGCGCGGCGTCGCGGATTTTTCACAGGCCACCACGTTCAATCTCGATGAATTTCTGGGCCTCGCCCGCGGCGCTGTCGGCAGTTACCGCACGTTCATGGAGACACATCTGTTCACCCAGGTGAACCTCCATCCTCGCAGGGCGCATGTGCTTGACGGGGCGGCGCACGACTGGAAGCGGGAAGTGGCGCGCTACGAAGCGCAGATCGCGCAGGCCGGCGGACTGGACCTGGTGATTCTCGGTATCGGCAGGAACGGGCATCTCGGATTCAACGAACCCGGTCCGACGCTTGCGGCCCGCACACACCGGGTCGTCCTCAAACCGGAAACCCGCCGCGCCAATGCAGGCTTGTTTGGCGGCCGATGGCGCGACGTCCCGAGAGAGGCACTGTCAATGGGGATTGGCACCATCCTCAGTGCCAGGGAAGTGGTGCTCATCGCGACAGGCGGCGCCAAGTCGCGGATCGTTGCGCGCGCGCTCCACGGTCCGGTGACCACCCGGGTGCCGGCGTCGTTGCTGCAGATGCATCCGCACGTCACGGTCGTGCTCGACCGCGACGCGGCATCACAGCTCTAGGTCGATGTCTTCCCCGAGCGCCTCACGAATCGAATCATTCGATTTGCGCAAACGCGCCGTCGCCTGAGTGAGCGTCAGATTCGCCTTTTTCATCACGATGGCGACTTTGACGTTCCACTTGGACTTGATGAGCAGCCCCTTGGCTTCTTCGGGATCAACGCCGGTGATCATCGACACGATGCGCTGCGCCCGGTCCTTGAGCTTGTCGGACCCGGTCTTCACATCAACCATCAGGTTGCCGTAGGTCTTGCCGATACGAATCATCGACGCTGTGGTCAACATATTCAGCACGAGTTTTGTCGCCGTGCCGGCCTTGAGCCGCGTGGAACCGGCAATGATTTCAGGACCGACGGCCGGCGCGATGATCAGATCCACGTAATTCTGAAGTTCGGTGCCGGGCCAACACGTCACAAAGATGATGCGGGCGCCCTTCTTGCGCGCGACAGTCAGGCCTCCACGCACGAACTGCGTAATGCCCGACGCCGAGACACCGACGACCACGTCCTTCTTGCTCACGCGCAGGCGCGACAGACTCCGACCACCTTCTTCGTAGTTGTCCTCCACACCTTCACGTGCGCGGAACACAGCTTCCTGGCCGCCGGCCATGAGCCCCTGGACCATTTCCGGTTTGGTGCTGAAGGTCGGTGGCATTTCGGCGGCCTCAAGCACGCCCAGGCGTCCGGACGTGCCGGCACCAATCAATAGGAGGCGTCCCCCTTTCTTCAGGGCGCCGGAAATGATCTCAATGCCGTGTGCGATCCGCTCGCGTTCCTTCTGAACAGCGGCGACGACTTTCTTGTCTTCGACCAGCATGAGATCGACGATGTCGAGGATCGGCATCTTGTCGATGGTCTTCGACGCCGAGTTGATAGCTTCTGTTGGCAGGTACTGCCACTTGGAGTGATAGGGCATGACGGAAAGGACGCGGCCCTCCGGACCGATTGGACGTAGAGTAAACCTCCAGGCTTGGGAAGGCAAACCGCTCATGGATCCGGTCACCGCATATTTGCGGCATCTTGAAGTCGAACGGCGCGTCGCCGCCAACACGCTGAGCGCCTATCGTCGCGATCTTGCGCGCCTGCAGGTCTTCGCGAAAGGGCTGCCAAAAGCCGCCGCCAGCCTCACGCGGCAGGACCTCGAAGCCTGTATCCGCGACGCCATGACGGATGGGCTCTCGCCCACATCGGCCGCCCGACTCGTGGCATCGGTACGAGGGTTCTTCCGCTACCTTCGCCTCCACGGCGACGTCAGCGAGAACCCGGCTGAAGACCTCCACGCACCGCGCTTGTTCGCCGCGCTGCCGCGCTTCCTGTCAACCTTGGATGTTGACGCGTTGCTGGCCGCCCCCGACGTCGCCACACCAGGCGGGCTTCGTGACCGCGCGCTGATTGAAGTGCTGTACGCCTCCGGACTGCGTGTCTCGGAGTTGGTGAACCTGCGTCTCACAGACATCCGCCTCGACCAGGGGTACTTGCAGTGCCTCGGCAAGGGCAACAAACAGCGCATTGTTCCCCTGGGCGACATTGCGGCAGATTGGGTGCGGCGTTACCTGAAGGATGGCCGACCTCTGTTCACAAAGAAAAAGGACGGCCCGTGGCTGTTCGTCAGCGCTCGCGGTGCACATCGGCTCTCGCGGGGCGGCTTCTGGCAGATCCTCAAGAACTACGGCGCCAAGGCGAACATCAAGGCCCACCTCAGCCCGCACGTGCTGCGACACTCCTTTGCGACACACCTGCTCGAGCGAGGCGCTGATCTTCGCGCCATTCAGACCATGCTGGGCCATGCCGACCTGTCCACCACCCAGATCTATACACATGTGCTCGAGGCCCGGCTTCGTCAGGTCTACGACAACTTTCATCCCCGCGAATAAGAGACACTAGACCCGTGAAACGTCTCTTGGGAAGAGCTGCCATCCTGGTGGTGACGGCTGTGGCGATTTGGACGATGGTCTCGCTGCCTCCCGCGCACGTGAATGTTGACGCGACCATTCCGGACGGTGTGGTCTTTGGCGCGTACCACATCCACACGGATCGTTCCGATGGCAGCGGGTCGATTGATGACGTGGCCCGCGCGGCGGCAGACGCGGGCCTGCAGTTTGTGGTGCTGACCGACCACGGCACCGCGGCCACCACTCCTGAGCCGCCTGCGTATCGTCACGGCGTGTTGGTCATTGATGGCGTCGAGATTTCCACACGCGACGGCCACGTGGTGGCCCTGGGCCTCACCGATGCGTCTCCGTACCCGCTCGGCGGGGAAGCGCGTGACGTGATCGAAGACGTGTCCCGTCAGGGCGGGTGGACCGTGGCGGCACATCCTGATTCTCCCAAACAGGATCTGCGGTGGCGTGGCCCGGCCACCGACGCGATCGAATGGATCAATGCAGACTCCGAGTGGCGCGATGACAATCGTCCGATGCGAATCCTGCAGGTTGGACTGCACTCCCTCATCCGATCGCCCGAGGCCATTGCGAGTCTGTTCGGTCGTCCACAGGCGTCTCTTGGCCGATGGGAGTCATGGGCGCGTCACCGCCATGTCAGCGGTCTGGCGGCGGTGGACGCGCACGCCCGCATCGGCTTTGATGAACAAAGCGAGCCACGCGCCGCGCGGACCATTTTTGCGCGGCCCTCCTACGCCGATATGTTTCGCTCACTGGTCCAGGCGGTGTGGCTTGATGCAGCGCTCACCGGCGACGGCGTGAACGATGCCGGTCGCATCCTTGCCGCACTTCGGTCGGGGCGAACCTACTCCGCAGTCAGCGCGATCGCGTCACCAGCGGTGCTGCAAGTCACGTCCTCGGCATCACAACTCGATGCGCACGTCCCCGGGGCTCCTCAGACGATCGTTTCCATCTGGAATCAAGGCAGGGAAGTCGCCTCTGGGGGCGGTCGGGCAGTGGCGGCCTTGACCACACCAGGAATGTATCGCGTTGAAGTGCACTGGCCGCATGTGGAGGTGCCATGGATCGTCAGCGCGCCAGTGTTTGTGCCACCACCGGACGCCGCCGCGACAGCGTCGACCCAGGTCCCTGTCCCTGTCGCGCATCAGGAAATTGCGCTGTTGACCGCCGGCCCTTGGACCGCAGAACACCACCAGGCGACGACTGCCTCGCAAGTTGCGACGGCAGAGTTCACGGCCCTGATGTTTACGTTCAACGCTCAGGGTGCCGGGCAGTTCGCGGCACTGGTCCATCCCCTCGACCCGTCTCTGGCGTTTGAGGAAATTCAATTCACAGTCCGCGCCGACCGCCCCAGGCGTTTCTCGGTGCAAGTCCGACTGCCAGGCAGCGGTGAAGGGGAGCGGTGGGTGCGCTCGGTCTACGCCGATCAGACCCCCCGTGCCGTGAGGGTTCGCCTCGAGGACTTTGAACCCGCCGATCGCCCTACATCGCGCCGTCCCGTGGCGGCCAGGCTCCAGTCCCTGTTGTTTGTGGTGGACGAACCGCACACCGTGAGCGGCTCATCGGGGCGACTCGAAATTTCCGCAGTTTCGCTGCGCGGGCCGGCTACGTCCGGACGGTAAACACCAGCATCAACGCCCCTGCGGCAAACAGCAGATTTGTCGCCCAGGCCGCCAGCAGCGGCGGCAGCATTGACGCGTTGCCGAACGCGATGAAGATGTGTGAGATCACCAGATACGACACCGCCAACGCCAACGCGAGCCCGATGCCGTACAGCGCGCCGCGCCGCCCGGTTGTGACGCCAAAAGGCACGGCGATCAACGTCATAACCAGGGTCACAAACGGAAACGCCAGCTTGCGGTGCAACTCGACTTCCTGTTCAGCGATGCTGAAGCCGCTTTCGCCCAGCCGATCAATGTAGTCGCGCAGTTCGCCATAGTTCATCATCGTGGCTTCGATCTGCTCGCTCCCGAAGTCCTCGGGCGTCTCCAACTCGAGTGTCCGCTCCGCGAATGGCTCGCGCGTCACCTTGCCATCCAAGGCAAACGACTGCACCCACCCGTCGGTGGCAAGCCACGCACCATCACGAAACCTCACCTGTTTTGCCGAGGTGTGACTCACCAGTCGGAACGGATCACGCGCGGTCTCAAACACCGACGCCTGGTGCAGCGTTCGCTCGCGCGCGTCGTACACGGCGTAATAATAGATCCGCCCATCGTCGCCGAGCAGCCAGCTGCGATTGGCCAGATTGAACGTACGCGGCGGACGATCGCGGATGACGTCCTTGAGGACGGCTGCGCGCCGCTGCGAATGGGCAAGCACCCGATCCTCGAGCATGAACAGGACGCCGCTCCATACCATCGCCAGCATCAGCAGTGGCACCGCGGTGCGATACAAGCTCACGCCGCAGGCTCTGAGCACGGTCAGTTCATTGGTGCGAGTCAGGCCACCGAACGTCGTCAACACTGCAACGAGCGTCGACAGCGGCACGACAAAGTAGACGAAGGTCGGCGTCGCGTAATAAAAATACTCCGCGACCATCGCCATCGTGGCGTTGCCTTTCTGAACCTTCTCCGACATCTCGATGAATTCGACAATGTAGTACAGAGAAAGCAGGCCGAAGAAGGCAAGGGCGATGGTCCGAAGGTAGCGGCCACCCACATACAGGTCCATCAGTTGTGGCCGCCAGAGATTGAAGTGCGGAAAGCGGATGACGACGACAACTCTGGGTCGTGAGGGGAGAACGCCTTCAGAGGAGGTCGTGGCCGAGGCAGTCGTCGTGCCTGGCATCCAGCGACTGAGCCAGTCGGGAACCCGGATTTCAAAGCTGCGGGAGGTACCGCGCATTTTCCACCACAGCAGTCCAACGCCCACCAGGCCGAGGACAATATTGGGCATCCACCGGGCCCACAACGCCGGAAATTGGCCGGCGCGTGCGCGCCCTTCAAAGAGGGCCATCACGCCGTAATACGCCAGGATCACCGCGATGCCAATGGCGAAGCCCGCGAGCTTGCCTTCCTTTCTTGTGTGCAGTCCCAGGGACAGGCCAATAAGGGCAAACACGAGGCAGGCGATTGGAAAGGAAAATCGCTGCTGCTTCGACATGATCTCGTTGTGCGGGGATAGATCGGAGGCGACCTTGGTC
>JBKJTD010000233.1:0-16366 GCA_046590915.1 Vicinamibacterales bacterium | reverse complement strand
CCAGGCTCATCGTGTGGCTGATTATAGCGGGATGACCTCGTCATTGCCTGACCTATGGCGGTCACGCGGCGGTGTTATCCTTACCGTCTCATGCCGACGCGAGGTGACGTGCTCAAGGCGTCACTGACAATCCCTCTGTCGACCGGTGGTCGTCGGGCACGACGGCCGCTCAGTTGCACGAGTGGCACCTGCACGCGGTGAAGGTACGTGAGGGGACTGACTTCAGGTTGTGGCCACGCCTGCCAGAAACCCGGCACGTACAACACGGCGGCTTTCAGTCGTACGTCCCGACCTGCCGCCATCGCTCGACCGCATCATTTACCACTGTCTCGAGAAGATCCACGCCGCTCTCGGACGCGGCTACTTCCGCGCGTCCAGCGTGTTCACGTCGTAGCCGAGCACATGCGAGTCCGCGCTGACCAGCGTCAGCCCTTCGACGAGGGCTTGGGACACGAGCAGGCGGTCGAACGGGTCGCGGTGCCGCGGCGGCAAGGCGCTCATGCGCAGCATATGTTCGACGGTGGCGTCGAGCGTCCGCACGCCGTCCTCGATCAGCTCGGCGACGAACTGGTGAGTGCCGCCGGAGAGCGCCAATTTGCCGGTGGCTTGCTTGAGCACGATTTCCATGACGCACACGCTCGACAGCACGAGCTGGCCCGGATCCCGCAGCAGCCGCCGACGCACCGGCGATGGCAACCGGCTCGCGTCAGCCTTCAGCCATAGCCAGCAGTGCGTGTCGAGCAGGTACCTCACAGGCCCCACGCGGCCAGTTCGGCATCCGAGAGCGGCGCGTCGAAGTCGCGCGCCATCTGCACGCGCCCCTTCCAGGTGTCGACACGCAAGCGGCGTGGCCCAGGCACCGGAAACGGCACGAGCCGGGCCACCGGCGTGCCGTTGCGGTCGATGACGACTTCGAGCCCTGCTTCGACCTCGGCCAGCAGCTTGGATAATTCGGTCTTCGCCTGGTGCACGTTGACGTGTTTGGGCTTGGCCATGCAGCGATCGTAGATTAGCTAATCATGTTAGTCAAACGTCTGCGGCGGCGGAGCGAGGCCGCCGTCCTGATATCGCGCTCGAAGTGTCGTTGCCCGAGATACAGGGCGATGCCGATCGGCTGACCCACGATGGCGCTTGGAGGCCAGCCTTGCTGGTCGCCGTCTCCAGCCATGATTCGATCGGCCGGTCGAACACCAACTGCGCTTCTTCGACACGTTTCGCGACCTCCCAGATGGATATCAGGGATAGCAGCACGTCTTCACGCCGTTCCGCGTGTTCAATGCGCCGTCGGGTCGCGGCGGGGACGCGACGGTCCTCAGTAACCCACCAGATCCAAGCATGGGTATCAAGCAGGATCGGCATCCCAGGCCTCGCCGGTAATGACTACTGTTGACCGCGTCCGCGCGACGTGATCCAGGGTCTTGAGGCAGGTGTCCTTGAACTTGCCTGCAGCGATGGTCGCCATGAGTCAATTATGGCCATGTCAACACATGGCGCCTCCAGGAACTTGGAAGCCTGCATGACGCGGACCTCATGCGCGGGCCCTGTGTTATCCTGCCGCGAATCAAGGACGCTGATGTCGACCCCCGACCTCCGGTTTTCCGAAATTGTCTCGGCATTGTCCTACGCGCTGGACCTGACAGAAGGCCAAGCCCTGGGACACTCGGCGCGCACCGCGCTGATCGGTATGCGACTCGCTGAGGCGATTGGACTGTCGCCAGAGGACCGCTCGGCACTCTTCTACGCACTGCTCTTGAAAGATGCCGGGTGTTCCAGCAACGCCGCGCGGCTGTGCGCCGTGTTCCAGGCCGACGATCGCAGTCTCAAGCAGGACCACAAGCGGATCGACTGGCGGCGCAGCGGCGAGGCGATCCAGTACACGGTGCGGCACGCGGCGAAGGGGCGCTCGCTGACGGCGAGAGCCAGCCGGGTGGCGGCGATCGCGTCGCGGCCGGACGCGGTGGGCCGCGAGTTGATCGCGATCCGGTGCGAGCGGGGTGCCGACATCGCGCTGATGCTGGGACTGCCGCCGGCCACCGCAGAGGCGATCCGCAGCCTCGACGAGCACTGGGACGGCGGCGGGCATGCCATGGGCCTGGCCGGCCAAGCCATCCCGCTGCTTGGGCGGATCCTCTGCCTGAGCCAGTCCATGGAGGTGTTCCTCCGCGAACAGGGAATCGATGCCGCGTTCGCAGTCGCCGCCAAGCGGTCGGGCAGTTGGTTCGACCCGGAGCTGGTGCGAGCATTCGAGTCTCTGCACGGCGACGCCGCGCTCTGGTCGGAGATCCGTTCCGACGATGTGCGGGCGCTGCTGGAGCGGCACGAACCGGAGGATCTGGTCGAGCATGCGGACGAAGCCCGGCTGGACCGCGTGGCCGAGGCGTTTGCCCGGGTCATCGACGCCAAGAGTCCGTTCACCTTTCGCCATTCAGAGCGGGTTGCACTCGTGGCGGTGGGAATCGCCGGGGCGCTTGGTTTTGACGCGGCGGCGCTGACCCAATTGCGCCGAGCCGCGCTGCTCCATGACATCGGCAAGCTCGGCGTCTCGAACCTCATTCTCGACAAGAACGGTCCGCTCGACGATGCCGAGTGGGTGGCGATGCGGTCGCACACCCAATTCACCTACGAAATTCTGAACCGAGTGGCGCCCTTCCGCGGCTTTGCCGACATGGCGGCCGCCCACCATGAACGGCTTGACGGGAAGGGCTATCACCGCGGCCTTGGGGCTGATTCACTCAACGTGGCGGCCCGGACACTGGCGGTGGCGGATGTGTGCGAGGCGCTTTGCGCCACCCGTCCCTACCGCGAGGCACTGCCGTGGGAGCGCGTCATGCTGATCATCGGAGAGACGCGCGGCACGGCCCTCGACGCCGACTGCTGCCAGGTCCTGGAGGAACTGGGACCTGCGGTGCTTGAGGACCCAGGCCGCGAGAAAGCGTAAACCATCGCCGCATCCGAACGCCGGTGCCACGCGTAGATCACGGATGGTGAGGATCCCGTCAATCATCGCTCTGCTCGCGGCAAGCCTGCTCACCACCTCGTGTGCCGTGTATTACCGCACCGGCATCGGCCTCTTCTACCGGAAGGCGGCCATTCCGCCGGGACAGGTGCGGAGCGGAATACCCTACGCAGGAGCCGCGTCGGAGCCAACGCAGCGACTCAACTTGTTTCTGCCGACTGGCACGGCGTGGCCCATGGTTGTGTTCGTGCATGGGGGCCGGTGGGACGAGGGGTCGCGCGATCTCACAGTTGGTGGCGCTGACATCTACAACAACATCGGGCGGTACCTTGCGACGCAAGGCATCGGCACCGCCGTGATTGGATATCGTCTGCTGCCGTCGGTCACCTGGCAGGCGCAGGCCGCTGACGTGGCCGCGGCCGTTCAGTGGGTCGGCGCGCACATCGCTGACTACGGCGGAGACTCGCGGTGCGTCTTTCTCATGGGCCATTCGGCCGGCGCGCAGTTGGCGGTGCGCAGCGCGCTCGACCCGGCCGCGCGTGGGGCCGACGGCGCACCAATGCCTCCCATTTGTGGCGTGATCGGCGTGAGCGGTGCCGGCTACGATCTGGGCGATCAGCGCACCTACGATCTCGGCAACGATCCGCGCTTCTACGAGAAACGGTTCGGCGGCACGCCGAGCTGGCAGCAGGACGCGTCACCCATCCGCTTCGTCGGCGCACCGCGCGACGGCGCACTGCCCCCATTCCTGCTGCTGCACGCGGGCGGTGACTCCGCGGCACTGAAGCGTCAATCCCAATGGCTGCACGAGATGGTCGTCACCGCTGGCGGCGAGAGCACGTTGACGGTGGTGCCCGGTGAAAGCCACACGCGCATCGTCCTCACGCTCAGCCGAGGCGACAAGCTCGCCGGTCCGGCGATCGTGGATTTTGTCCGGCGGCACGCGCGTTTGTCTCGGTGAGTGCCCCGCCACAGTGCTACCATGCGCAAACGCCTGCCCCTGGGTGGGGGCGGGCTCACTGGAGGGTGTGATGCCAAAGTACGTGATCGAGCGTGAAATTCCTGGCGCGGGGCAGTTGTCAGCTGCGGAACTGAAATCGATTTCGCAGAAGTCATGCGGAGTGCTGAGCAACCTCGGGCCGCAGATTACATGGCTCCACAGTTATGTCACCGGCGACAAGATCTACTGCGTCTACATAGCGCCGAACGAACAAATGGTTCGCGAGCATGCGCAGCAGGGCGGCTTTCCCGCCAACCGGGTCTCCGCAGTCACCTCGGTCATTGATCCGACGACAGCCGAGTAAGACCGCTTGGTGGCCGAGTTGACGGCCTGACTCAGTCGGCGTAGGGTTGCCGAGCATCACCTTATGGACACCGGTGACTCGGTCGGCCCGTACCTCATCCATGGCTCGCTCGGGGCGGGTGGCATGGGACGGGTGTATCGCGCGAGGGACACGCGCCTCGAGCGAGAGGTGGCCCTCAAACACCTGTCCGATCCGTCCCTGACAAACGACGCGGCCCGCCGCCGAATCCTGCACGAGGCGCGCCTCGCCGCCGGGCTCTCGCACCCGAACATCGCGACCATCTATGACGTGCTCGACACGGCCGACGGCCCCACGATCGTCATGGAGTACGTCCCGGGCGACAGCCTCGGGAGGCGGATCGGGCGGGGCAGGATTCCACTGACGGAAGCGCTCGGGATCGCCACGCAAATTGCCGACGGGCTGGCAGCCGCCCATGCACGCGGCATCATTCATCGTGACTTGAAGCCCGCCAACATCCAGATCACCCCCGACGGCACGCCAAAAATCCTCGACTTCGGCATCGCGCAGGTGCGTCCGACCGAGGAGGAACAAGCCGCGGCGCCAACCAGGACGTCGGACCTGCAACCAGGACGCCTCTCCGGCACGCTCGGGTACATGGCGCCGGAGCAGCTCGGGGGCGGGGCCGTCGATGCCCGTACCGACGTGTACGCGTTGGGCGTGGTGCTCTACGAGATGTTGACCGGCCGGCGGCCGTTTCCGGCGTCCGATCTGCTCGGCAACGCGATGGCCGTGCTCAAGGGTGACGCCCCGTCCGTGGTCGCGCTCGTGCCCTCGACGCCGTCGCACGTCAGTGCGCTGATTGCGCGCGCGATGGCCCGGGAGCCGTCGGCCCGGTTCCAGACCGCCGCTGACCTGGCCGCTGCGTTACGGGGCGCCCCGTTATCGATTGCCGGGTCGGCTGAATCCGCGCGCCGCGCGGGGCTGCCGCGCGTGGCAGTGGTCGGCATCGCGGCCGTCGTGGCTCTTGGTGTCCTCGCCGCCGGATGGGTGTGGTCACAGCGGGCAGACCCGGACACCGTGGCAGGGTACGCGTCGGCTGTGGCGGTGTTGCCGTTCGCAAACACGACCGCCGATCCAGCCGATGATCCACTGGCCGTCGGCCTCACCGAGGCCGTGGCCAACCGACTGTCCTCGCTGCGGTCGTTCCGCGTGCTCTCCCTGGCCCAGACCCGCGAGGCCGTCGGCAACGGGCGCGACCCTGGTGCTACCGCGCGCACGCTCGGCGCGGGCTTCGTGGTCGAAGGCGGCGTGCGCCGCGCGGGACAATCCCTCGATGTTGACGTCGCAATCGTGGATGCCGGTGGACGACGCCGACCGGCCGGTCGGTACACCGGCACGATGGGGCAGATGTTCGATCTCCACCAACGGATTACCCAGGGACTCATTGCCGCGCTGGCCGAGGCGAGTGAGGTGCCTGCGCCTATCGCGCCCAGCCGCGCGCCGACCTCGAATCAGGAGGCCTTTGCCGAGTACGCGCAGGCCCGCTTGTTCCTCGAGCGTCCCGATGACGTCGACCACGCCATCCGGCTGTTCCAGAGCGCGATTGCCAAAGACGAGCGGTTCGCCCTGGCGCACGCCGGGCTCGGTCAGGCGTACTGGTCCAAGTACCGGCAAACTCAGGACACCGAGTGGACCACGCGCGCCACCGCGAGCATCATCGAGGGCCTCCGGATCGATCCCGATCAACCGGAGGTGCGCCTGTCGCTGGCGGTCATGTACCAAGGGCTCGGGCGACGCGATGCCGCCGAGGAGGAGGTGCGTCGCGTGCTCGCGCTGCAGCCGTGGAACGACGATGCACATCGGTTGATGGCGGGCATTCACATCGACCACGGTGAGTGGGACGCGGCGGTACAGGCCCTCACCCAGGCGATTGCGCTTCGACCAAACTACTGGCGCAATCACAGCGAACTGGGTTTTGCTCACTACAGTGCCGGGCGGCTCGACCAGAGCGTGGCGGCCTACGAGCGCGTGGTGGAACTGCAGCCCGATAGCGCGCTCGGGTTTCACATGCTGGGCACGGTGCATCAGAGTGCCGGCCGCCTGGCGGACGCGCTGGTGAATTACGGGAAGGCGACTGCGATACGTCCCCGCCCGACCACCTATTCCAACACCGGGACCATCCACTTCTGGAGCGGTGACTACGCCCGCGCCGTCGAGGCCTACCAGGGTGCGATTGCACTGTCGGCCAACACACCGGAGTTGCACGCGAATCTCGGCGACGCGCTGAAGAAACTCGGACAGCGGGACCGTGCCCGCGCGAGTTATCAGAACGCGGTCGACAGGGTCAGGCAACAGTTGGCCGTCAACGACAAGGACGCGGAGAGACTCTCGCTGTTGGCGCTGTATCTGGCGAAGCTGGAGGATTGGGCGGGCGCAGACGACGCGTCGGCCAAGGCGCTCGCGGTCACTGCGGAAGACGGCGGCGTGCTGTACACCCTGGCGATGGTGGATGCGCTGGCTCGCAGATCGGATCCCGCGTGCGCCAAGCTCGACAAGGCCGTGACGCGAGGGGCCAGCCGGGAGTTGATCCGCCGGGCCGACGAACTGCGAGGGCTCAAGGGATGTGAGGCGTATGACCGGATCGTGTTGCAGTGAAGAAATTGGGCAGTTTAGAGGGAGACCGTGATGACGCAGTCTGATTTCGTGAAGGTGGTCGTCGGAGTTGTGATCGGCGTAGCCGTGGCGACCGTTGTGAGCATGGGCGTGTTCGGTTTTGGCGACAACAAGAAGACAGAGGTCACGCTGTCAGCGCATGGCCAGACAGGAGAGTGTGAGGTCACCAAGGCGATGCTGATACGTGGGGTGCACAAAGGCGCGAAGCTGAGCTGGGAGATCGAGAATTACTGCCCCGAGGGCGAGCGCACCATCGTCGTCGGCAACTTCCGCACCGATTCAGCGCCGTCGACCGCGGCCAACTGCGACGCCGCGGGCGCCGCGTACCCGTTCACCGATGGCAGCCTCAACGCGCGCAGTCGCACGCTCCGCCCGGCGGAGACGAAGTCGAACGGCGGGATCAAGCCGTCAGACGGCAAGATCGAGCTGAAGGTCAAGGATCGCAACGAGCTGGGCGACAACGAGCTGACGTATCACTTCGACATCTGCCTCGGAGGAACCAAGACGGATCCGACGCTGCTGGTCGAACGCTACTAGCGCACTTACCGCCGACGCACCGAGACGATCTGCTGTCCTTCCACCTCGCAGGTGGCGTTGATGGCACCGGCTCGTGAGAGAGCGGTGACGAGAATCTGACCTGAGTTGGCGTCTGTCGAACTCACGCCGATGGCCACGACCCTTGCGTCGCGAAGGGTGTCAGCCGCACGGCTCAGACACGTATTGATGATCGGAAACCCAATCTGAATGCGGGGATCGGCGCCGCGTGCGGGGCGGCGATCCGCGTAGGTGAAGGTGGCGCGGTCATCTTCACAGCGGTACGACAGGTTGCGTGAGGCTTCTGACTCGTCGACCGCCATTCCAGAGATGACGCGGGTGTTCCCGCCGACTTGTGACGGCTGCTCGAAGTTGATCAGCACCCGACCGGGTGCGACATCGCTGATGGCGTCCACGACACTGGCGTGGCAGGCCAGCATGGCCTCGAAGGACATATTGCCTCCCCCCATCGCCCCGGCCGCGTCGCGCTCCACGGTGGCGATGAACTCCGGCGATTCCATCATCTCGGTGAGGACCGCGGCATACGCACGCCGATCGAGTTGCGGCATGAATTCCGCAATCCCCGTGGGGTCGGGCGAGCGCCCGTGCAGTCCCTGATAGAACTGTTCCAGGACGTCGGCGGACCTCATGCGAGCGGTGGTGGTCCGAAATGCCTGACTGTTGACCACGGTGTTGATCGCGCGCACCAAGTTGCCGTTTTCGATCTGCTGCGCGGCCAGGGTGACGGCGGCGCGGTCTCCCTCGCGTCCCAATGCGGTGCGGTACAGCTGCTCTGCCATAAATCGCGCATCCGCACTGACGGCCACGGGCTGCTGGGTCTGGCGCCCGCGACCCAGAATCTGGCCCGCTTGCACCGACGAGGAGAGGCCCACGATGCCCAACAGGGCGGCGACAGACAAAGACAGGAGACCACGATGAATGCTCATGGACGCAGCCTAACAAGGTGCGGCCGGTGGCATAGTGCCGAACAGCACATTGTTTTCCTAGCGGGGACGGACCCTCACGCGAACGGTCAGCGGCGACGGATCCAGATCGCCGGCGACGATGGCGACGAACTTCTGGCCGTCTCCAGTGACGGCGTAGCCCAGATTCCCTGGCACAATCCCGGGAGGAATCTTGAAGAGTGTCTGCGGCGTCCCGAATTCGGGACCGGCTGCCGTCCACGCCACCGACACGGCCATCATGGAGGGCGGGGGTCCTGTCGTCATGAAGTACAACTCGCGGCCGTCGCGGCGCCAGCGCGGATAATACGCCGTCGCGGCTGTCACGGGAATGCGTACCCCAGTGCCGTCGAAAGGCCGCACGAACAGCCTGCGGGTCGTGCCCTCCGGCGCCACGTACGCGATCCACGTCCCGTTTGGCGCGAATGCGGCATTACTGGGCGAATTGTCAGGCGGCCCGATTGGACGCGGGTCGGATTGTCCGTCGAGCGCCACCGCCGCGAGCTGAGAGTCCGCGGCCCCGCTGATCTGAACCAGTACGTGACGGCCGTCCGGACTTGTATCGAGCACATTCGAGTACGCCGGAAGCGGGCGGATGATCTCCGGCTTTCCTGGCGTCCCCACATCGAAACGCATCAGTCCGGAACGCCCCAGAAGGATCGAGCGACCATCCTGCGTCCATCCCGGAGAAACGAACGTCTCGCCGGTGATGCGCGAGTCGATGCCTCGCACCAGGTCGTAGGTCCAGATCGAGAACACGCCAGTGGCGCCGGCTCGGGCGACCGCGAGGAAGCGCTCATCGGGCGAGAGCTTCGGATCCCTGAACGAACCGGGCTCTCCGACCTGGGCAAGCACGTCGCCCGTGCGCGACAAGATTTGAATCCGGTGACCGAGGGCAAGGCCTCCGGGCGGATCGAAGTAGGCGAGCGTTCCGCCGGCGGCGCTGATCAGGGAGACGTGGCTCGATATCACGCGCGCCTGTCCCGACAACGTCACCGTCTGCGGATCGAACGGCTGCGCAACCAGATCGCGGCCCTTACGATAGAAAATCTCATCGTCGCCATAGGCGACTTCTGAAATAGGCCCCGCCACCAGAAGGGTGGTCTGCTGCGAGTCGACTGTTCCCATGTAGATGCCGGCCCCTTGCGCCTCGTCATCCGAATACGCGAAGCGGACGACCAGAAAACGCTTGCCGTCAGGCAGCCAGACGGGCGAGAACCACGACACGTTTTCCCCGGCGCTCGCCAGGACCTCCGACGTCGTACCGCCGGCTGCCGAGACGCGCAGCAGCGCGAGACGGTAGTCCGAGTGGTAGAGGAGCGTGTCGTCGGGCCCCCACGCTGCGGCCGAGCGGATATTGCCCATCTGGGCGATCTCCTGGGGAGACCCGCCGGCGGCGGAGATGATATTGAGCGTCGTGCCGCGCGTGAATGCGAGCCGCTGCCCGTCGGGCGACCAGGACGGGAAGCTGGCTCCTTCCGTGCCCTGAACGCCGCGCACCACGGATGAGTCGAGCGAGCGGACATACAGTTGCGGGAGTCCGCCGTCGGCCACGCCGACGAAGGCGATCTGACGGCCGTCAGGGGACACAGCAATCCCCCCGCTGCGGGCCGGGCTGCTGAAGGGACTGACCCGCACGTCGTCTGGCATCGGCGCCGCGAGCGTGATGGTCTCTTCTGCGACTGTGCGCGGAACCCAGTAGCCGGCTGCAAATCCCGCGAGGAGCGCGGCGGCAATGGCGACCGGCAGAAGAAATCGACGCCCACTGATGGGGGCAGCTGCCTGGGGACCTTCAGTGGCGGCGGCGCCCGTCGACAGCGTACCGCCGGCGATCGCCTGGAGCTGAAACGCGAGATCGCGCGCAGACTGAAATCGCTCGTCCGGCTGCTTCTCGAGGCAGTGGCGCAGCAGTGGCTCAAGCGGACCGGAGACGGCCACGGTCGCTGCCGGCCCCTCCATCGGATCCGCCTTGAGGATCGCGCTCATCGTTTCGATGGCGGAGTCGCCCTCGAAGGCGCGCTGTCCAGTCAGCATCTCGTAGAAGACGGTGCCGAACGCAAAGATATCCGCGCGGTGGTCGACCGCCTGTCCGCGCACCTGCTCCGGAGCCATGTAGCCGACGGTGCCGAGCACCATGCCGGGCACCGTATCGGCCGCACCTGCCTGAGGCGAGACCACGGTCTGCGCGTTGGCAAGCACATCGGGCGTCTGCGGTGCTGCGCGCGCCAGACCGAAGTCGAGGATCTTCACGCGGCCATCGGCGGTGATGAAGATGTTCTCGGGCTTCAGGTCGCGATGCACGATGCCACGCGAATGGGCGGCCGCGAGTCCCTGCGCGATCTGGATGGCGATGTCGAGCGCCTTCTTCTTCGGTATCCCCGTGAGGGCGACGCCGCTGCCATGCGGCGCCGGCGTGCGGGTGCCCTCGCGCGTCGGTGGGCCACTGAGTGCACGCACCCGGTCGCGAAGGGTCTCGCCTTCGAGAAGCTCCATGACCACGTAGGCCACAGGCGCGTGCCCGGCACTCGCCGGAGGAGCGGTGCCGACGTCATAGACGTTGACGATGTTGGGATGCGACAACGCACCCACAGCGCGAGCCTCGCGCTCGAAGCGCGCCAGCGCGGTAGAGTCGCCGCTGACAGCAGCGGGGAGCACCTTGACCGCGACATCGCGTCCGAGCCGCTCGTCGCGTGCGCGATATACCTCGCCCATGCCGCCCGCGCCGATGGAGTTGATGATTTCGTACGGACCGACCCTGGTTCCGGGTGTCAATGGCATTAGGTGCGTGGATTATACCCGGCGCTACTTGTCGCCCCGCACCACGAACAGCGCGGACGGCCGCCGGATGTAGCCGTAGGCGTACTGCGTGCCGTCCGACTTGATCACGGGGCCCTGGACGTACACCCCGACCACGCCGGTGCGATTGGCGGGGGCGAACTCCTTGAACCACGTCCGCTTGCCAGTGGCCACGTCGACGCGATCCACGATCGCCGGCAAACGGCGGCCGGTCTTCTGCACAAAGATGCTCCGGCTGTCCTCGCTGAACGCGATCGGCTCGTCGGTCACATCCAAAGCGCCCATCGGACGAGCCTTGCCTCCCGCGAGCGGATGGATCTCGAACGCACCCTGGACCGTCTGGCCCAGCGCGAATTCACCATTCGGCGCAAAGATGGCGCTCGCCACGTTTTCAGGAAGGATCGGAACAGCCGCTCCACCGATCATCTCGATGCGGTAGTGACGCGGTGCCTTCCCGGGCTCGCTGCCGAGGAGCACGATCGACATTGAATTCCCCAGCCACGCCGCGCTCTGGAGCTGAGTCACGGGTGCGATCGCAATCGGCCGCGCCTCGCCGGCACCGATCGGGTACGCGACAAGCTTCGATGTACTGCTGATCATGCCGAGCGCCCACTTGCCGTCCGGCGACCAGCCGCTGGCGTCGCCCGGACCCAGGTGCACGATTGGCGACCCCTCCGTCGTCCTCCACACCACGCCGTAATCGGCACCGGCGTTGCCGTCCGAAAACATCATGCGCTGACCGTCAGGAGACAGGCGCGGCGACCAGCTCTTGTTGAGCCATGTCAGATCGCGCTCCTCGGCCTGCCCAGCACCGCGCGCGACCACGCCATACCGCACCTCTTCGCGGCTCGCGAGCCAGCGGCCGTCCGCGGCGATATCGTAAATCGTGAAGTCGCCTGGACTGGTCAACGCATAGACGGCGGGTGTCTTCCCATCCGCTCCCACGCGATAAATCTGATACGACATTTCGCCGGCATTTCGGCCTTCCTGCGACATCGTGCTGCCGGCAAAGTAGATGGTCGACCCGTCTGGCGACCATGCCACGCCTTCCTCACCCCAATACTCTCCGGCGAGCGTCGTCACTGTTTTTGACGCGTCGACTACCTTGACGTAGCCGCGATCGTCGAAGCGCACGGGATGTTCCATGAACGCGACCTTCGTGCCATCGGGTGACACCCGCGGATCACTGAGATACCCGCCGGCCTCGTATAGCGTCGTGCCAATCGGGTACTCCAGCGCATCGCGGCCGTTCACGTCACGGACAATGGCCAGCGTCGTCCCGTCGGGACTCCAGTCAGCCTCGCGCACACCCTCCAGCCACGGCTTCGGCGCGCCTTCAAGCGTCATGCGCGCGAGCGTGCCCGTGAAGATCCGATGATTGCGATAGACCGCATGCGTCAGTACGGCGAGTTCGCCTCTGGAGGACACCGACAGCAGATGCGTGTCCGGTGGTCCGAAGCGCCTCGCCTCCAGGGTGTTCGCGCGGATCTCATGCAGACTCGGCGAGTTGCCGGTCAGCGCAGAGCTGAAGATGATCGTCTCGCCATCAGGCATGAACCGTCCGTTGAAGATGGACTGCGGTTCGAACGTCTTCATCGTGAACATCAACGACGCGGGCGGCGACAGCTGTAGCGCCCTGGCGCCAAACACGCCCGCGGCCACTGCCGCGATCACGAGCGCGGCAACAACGAGGGGGGAGAAGCCACGCCTCCCCGCAGTGCCGGACGCCAGGGCCGGAACGGGCATGCCGACAGCCGACGTCGAACTCGGGCTCGATCCAGACAATGCCTCCAGTGCAAACGCGATGTCGCGCGTGGACTGGAAGCGCTCGTTCGGATTCTTTTCAAGACAGTGACGAACGATGCGGTCGAGCGAGACAGGAAAGTCCGGTCTCGATCCGACGAGCTCCGGCGGATCTTGCGTGAGAATCGCCGTCATCGTATCCGCGGCGGTCTCCCTGCGAAACGCCGGCACGCCGCTGATCATCTCGTAGAGGACGACGCCGAAGGCAAAGACATCGGCGCGCGCGTCCACGGCCTGTCCGCGCACCTGCTCGGGCGCCATGTAGCCGACCGTACCCATCACCGTACCGGGATCGGTTGCTGCGATCGTCTCTGTCGCGCCCGAATGGCCGGAGGGCGTCGTCTGCCGCGCCAGACCGAAATCGAGAATCTTGACCTGCCCGTCGTCGACCAGAAAGATGTTCTCCGGCTTCAAATCGCGATGCACGATGCCCTTGCCGTGCGCCGCGCCAAGGCCGCGCGCGATCTGGATCGCGATGTCCACTGCCTTGCGCACGGGAATCGGGCCCGATGCAAGCCGCTCGCGCAGGGTCTGGCCGGCAAGAAGCTCCATGACGACGTAAAGCAGTGGCGTGGCGGTTACCGGGCCCTGGGTGTCGGTCGCCGGCGGCTGCAGTCCCGTGTCGTGTATCGCGACGATGTTCGGATGGGAGAGGGCGGCAACAGCCTGGGCCTCGCGCTCGAACCTGGCGCGGCGATCGGGGTCGTCCGCAAAACCTGGCGGAAGCACTTTGATGGCGACGTCACGATTCAGGCGCGTATCCCGGGCGCGATACACCTCGCCCATGCCGCCGCTTCCGACAGAGGCGGTAATCTCATAGGCGCCCAGGCGGGTACCGGCGGTCAGTGACATGGGTGGGAAGAGTCTATCTCTGTCATCGCTGATCTCCCGGTGGCTTCGGCATCCAACTGAGCACCACGGTCAACGGCGTCGCCACCGCGGCGCCCACGGGCGAGTTGACGAGGAATTTTCGGCCGTCAGGAGACGCAGCCACACGTCCGCCCAGGAGCAGCGAGTCGATCTGGGTTTGAAACAGTGCCACCGGAAGCCCGTCGGGCGCGCCGTTGCTGATCGCGACGGCCATGAGCGTGCGGTCCGGAGCGATGTAGTAGAGCTCTTTGCCATCGTCTCGCCACAGCGGCGCCGTGCCTCCCGACGTCGATACCTGCGACTTGCCTCCGCCGCCGGTCACGCTCTGCACGAACACTTCGTCGCGCGTGCTCTCATTCGACACATAGGCGATCCACAAGCCGTCGGGAGAAAACTTGCCGTCGCGCTCATGCGCCGGGCCGGTCACCAGGGCCTTCGGCGTGCGAGGACCGGTCATCGGCAGGAGGAAGATATCGCTGGGCGGCCCGTTGAAGTACAGCAGGAACTGGCCGTCGCGCGACCAGTCGCTCGGAAACTCCGAGGCCGGCGAGCCATAGAACAACTCATCCGGGGCGGCGCCATTGCTCGGTCGGACATAGAGGTCGCCGTTGCCGGATCGTTGCGACGAGAAGGCCACGCGGTCGCCGTTCGGAGACCACACAGGATACTGGTCCGCTGCGGAATTGAATGTGAACCGCGACGGCACCCCACGCGCAACGTCGAGAATCCAGACGTCGGAGTTGTTGGTTGCCATCTGCCGAAACGCGGCGCGAGTCCCGTTGGGGGACAGTCTCATCTCGTAGAACGCCCCTTCCGGAGCCAGCCGCTGCAGCGCCTGGCCTTGCCGATCGAACCAGACAAACTGCCGGTGTGGCAGAATGCCCTGCCCGTGCACCAGGACGCCCGAATCAGACGCGGAAAATTGTCCGATGCCGACGCGGTCGAACGACCGCGCGCCGACGTCATTGGCGACGGCAGCCGGTTCGCCTGACAGCGTCATCGACGACGGATCGAAGGGCTGGGCCATGAGTGTGCGGTCGCTCAGAAACAGCAGCGACCCGGTCGAGGCAACGTAGGTCGCGTGCGCGTTGGTTTTGAGCAACTCAGTGTGGCGCGTGGGATCGTCGAGCGAACTCGCCACGATCACACCTTCCGGGTTCTTGCCCGGATACCTCGCGTAGTACACGAAATGCCGACCATCGGGCATGAAGGACGGCCAGCGGTGCGATTGCTGGCCGGCCGCGGTGTTGACTGTGGTGACAGGCGACGGCGTTCCACCTGTCGCCGGCACCGAGAACAAGCCCGTCGTCGTTTCGGGCGAGAAGAGGATCACGTCGCCCTGTCCCCAGGACGCACCGCTGAATGCGGACGCGTCACAGATGGTTTGCGCCGAACCACCCGACACTGGAATGCGCTTGAGCTTGCCATCGGCGGCAAACCCGATCGTGCGGCTGTCGGGTGACCAAAAAAGGCTGATCTCCGCGCCGTTGGTGCCGGCGAGCGGACGCGCCTCGGTGGAATCGAGCGCCCGAACCCAGATCTGCCGCACGCTCTTGTAGTCGGCAATAAACGCCAGATAGAGACCATTCGGGGAAATCGTAGACGCCTGAAAGGGCGCGTTCTCCGGCGGCATCATGGTGAAACGGACGACGGGGATGTCGCGCGGCGGATTCGCGCGGTAGCCGACATACGCACTCAGGGCGGCGACAGCGAGCAGAGCGGCAACGATCCCGGCCAGGACCCATGCGGAGGTTCTGCGTAACGGCGCCGCGACCGCTGCGACTGGCATCGACATCGGCCCCGAGTCTGGCGCGCCTGCTTCAAACTTCGCCAGCTCCACGCGCGCCTCGCCGATGTCGCGCAGGCGCTGCTTCGGATCGCGCTCGAGACAGCGTTCGAGCAGACGCCGCAGTCGCGGCGGTGTCGCCGCCGGCAGCAGCGACCAATCCACATCCTGGCGCAGCACCGACGCCAGCGTCTCGGACACGTCGTCTCCCCCGAACGTGCGGCGGCCGGTGAGCAGTTCGTACACCACGCAGCCGAAGGCCCACACGTCCGCGCGCTTGTCGACGACCTTGCCTTTCGCCTGTTCGGGCGCCATATAGGCCGCCGTGCCGATGATCATGCCCATCTGGGTGGCGCGCGCGGTCAGCGTCGGCGAGTGCATCGCGTTCGCCGCCTGTCCCTCCTCAGTCCCGAGCGCCTTCGCCAGGCCGAAGTCGAGCACCTTGACGGTGCCGTCCGGGCGCACCTTGACGTTGGCGGGTTTGAGGTCGCGATGGACGATGCCCTGTTCGTGGGCGGCTTCGAGCGCCTCGGCGATCTGTCGCGCGATCGGGAGCATGTCGGCGAGGGGGATCGCCCCGCGCGCGATGATCGCCGACAGGTCCTCGCCCTCGACCAGTTCCATGATGAGCGCGCGTAAAACGACCTCTGAGGTCGTTTCTTCGATCCCGTAGATGGCCGCGATGTTGGGGTGGTTCAGGGCGGCGAGGGCCTTGGCTTCG
>JBKJTD010000177.1:0-2670 GCA_046590915.1 Vicinamibacterales bacterium | reverse complement strand
GGCGCCAACGCGGAACAGATCAAGAACGCCTTCCGCATCCTGATGTCGGATACGTCTGTGAAGGCCGTGTTCATCAATATTTTTGGCGGCATCCTGCGCTGCGACGTGCTGGCGGCCGGTGTTATTGCGGCGGTCAAGGATCTGGGTGTGCCGGTGCCGATCGTGATCCGGATGGAAGGCACCAACGTGGAACTCGGCAAACAGATGCTCAACGACAGCGGCCTGAACTTCACGACCGCCGATGCCATGGACGAAGGCGCGGCGAAAGTGGTGGCGCTGGCGAAGCGAGGCTAACGCCGAAGGCCACAGGCTGAAGGTACGGCGATTACAGCAGTAGGGCGCGCTGGTCTTGAAGCGCGCCAATCGAAGGATTGATTCATGTCAGTACTCATCGACAAATCGACGCGACTCCTCGTGCAGGGCCTCACCGGCCGCGAGGGCACTTTTCACGCCAAACAGGCGCAGGCGTACGGCACCAACGTCATTGGGGGTGTGACCCCAGGCAAGGGGGGCACGACGCATGAGGGCTGGCCGGTCTTCAACACGGTGTCGGACGCCGTTGCGGCGACGGGTGCCAATGCCAGCGTCATCTTTGTGCCGCCACCCGGGGGCGCGGACGCCGTCATGGAAGCGGCCGATGCCGGCATCGATCTCGCGGTGTGCATCACCGAGGGCATCCCGACACTCGACATGATGAAGGCGCTGTCGTTCATGGAGACGCGCCCGCACGGTAAAAAAATGCGGCTGATCGGGCCCAACTGCCCCGGGCTCATCTCCGCCGGACGCGCCAAGGCTGGCATCATTCCCGGCCACATCTGCAAAGAAGGCCGGATCGGCATTGTCTCCAAGTCGGGCACGCTGACCTACGAAGCCATCCATCAGCTGACGCGCAACGGGCTGGGGCAGACCACGTGTATCGGCATTGGTGGCGACCCACTTATTGGCACGTCGTTTATCGATGCGCTTGAGTTGTTTGCCCAGGATCCGGAAACCGAAGCGGTCGTGATGATTGGCGAAATCGGTGGATCGGCCGAAGAAGAAGCCGCGGCGTGGATCCAGGCGACCTTCAGGAAGCCTGTGGTGGGGTTCATCGCCGGCCAGACCGCGCCTCCAGGACGACGCATGGGCCATGCGGGAGCCATCATCGCCGGCGGCAAAGGGACGGCGGCCGAAAAAATGGCCGCTCTCACCGCGGCGGGCGTCCACGTCGTCAAGAGCCCAGCCGACATCGGAGCAAAAATGATCGAGGCGTTGCGCGGGTAACGCCAGCACCTCGCGCATAGCACATAGCACTGAGCCGCGGTCGGGGCGTATAATCGCCCTGATATGTCCCTCCCGCTCGCTACGGCCGAGTCGGCCGAAACATCCTCCGGTTCCCTCGTCGTCAACGATTTCACCATTCAGGTCGCCACCGTCAACGGGTCGGGCAGTCAGACCGCGAATCTGGTGCTGCTGCGTGCCATTTTTCAGATGGGCGTGCCAGTGTCTGGTAAAAATCTCTTCCCATCGAACATCGCTGGCCTGCCGACGTGGTACACCATTCGCGCGAACAAACGCGGATACGTCGCGCGAAAAAAGGAAATCGATTTCCTCGTCGCGATGAACGCGGAGACCGCGAAAGAGGATGTGCTCTCGCTCGATCCTGGCAGGGCAGTGGTCTACGACGCACCGCTCAAGCTTGAGACGTTGCGGCCGGACCTGGTGTTTTACCCAATCCCCTTCGACAAGATCGTGGCTGAGGTCTGCCCGGACGCGAAGTTGCGTCGGCTGGTGAAGAACATGGTGTACGACGGGGTGTTGTCCCATCTGCTTGGCGTGGAGATTGGCGAGATGGAAAAAGCCCTTGCCAAACAGATGGGCAAGAAGCCGAAGGCCATGGCGCTCAACATGGGGGCGCTTGAAGCCGGCGCCAAATACGCGAAGGACACCTTTCCTGAAGTGAGCCAACCGTATCGTGTGCGGCGGATGAACGCGACCGACGGGCAGATTCTGGTCGAAGGCAACGCCGCGGCCGCGATGGGCTGCATGTTTGCCGGTGTTACGGTCGTGCCGTGGTATCCCATCACGCCGTCATCGTCGCTGCCGGAATCACTGATCGGGTACATGCGCAAATACCGCATGGACAAGGAGACGGGGAAGGCGACGTTTGCCATCGTGCAGGCCGAGGACGAAATCGCGGCCGTCGGCATGGTGATCGGGGCAAGTTGGGCGGGTGCACGAGCGATGACGTCCACGTCTGGCCCCGGCATCTCGCTGATGTCGGAATTTGCGGGTCTTGCCTACTACGCGGAAGTGCCTGCGGTCGTGTGGGACATCCAACGCGTCGGTCCGTCCACCGGGCTCCCGACGCGCACGGCACAAGGCGATTTGTTGTCCACCGCGGTCAACTCCCACGGCGACACCAAACACGTGATGCTGTTGCCGGCGTCGATGTCCGAGTGTTTCGACATGGCCGGCGACGCCTTCGACCTCGCCGAACGGCTGCAGACCATCGTGTATGTGATGAGTGATCTGGATCTGGGGATGAATACCTGGATGTCCGAAGAGTTCTCGTATCCGGCCAAGCCGCTCGATCGCGGCAAGGTGCTCGACGAAGCCAAGGTACGCGAACTGGGCGCCACGTGGGGACGCTACATGGACGTGGACGGCGACGGCATTCCGTGGCGCTCG
>JBKJTD010000014.1:0-3677 GCA_046590915.1 Vicinamibacterales bacterium | reverse complement strand
TGTCAGACGTGCCCGAAGCGTTCTAATCCTTGGTCTCTGGTTCACGGATGACATACCCGGCTCCCCGCACGGCGTGGACCAGACGTGGTTCGCCTGGCAGTTCGATCTTCTTGCGCAGATGATTGATGAACACATCGATCACGTTGGTCAGGCGATCCCATGTGAAATCCCACACCTGCTCCGCGATCATCGGCCGAGTCACGACGTGACCGGCGTTGCGCATCAGATACTCCAGCAACGCAAACTCCTTGAGCGTCAACTCGATGCGGCGCTCGCCGCGCTTCACCGTCCGGGTCACAGGATCGAGCGTGAGATCCCCGACCACGAGCGGCGTCAGCGCAGCATCCCGATGTCGCCGGAGGAGCGCGCGGACGCGGGCGCTGAGCTCGGCGAACTCGAACGGTTTTGTCAGGTAGTCATCCGCACCGGTATTGAGTCCCCGTACGCGGTCGTCAACAAGGCTGCGCGCCGACAGCATCAGTATCGGCATCGTCTGCCCCAGGTGGCGCACCTGGCGGCAGACCTCGAATCCGTCGATGTCCGGCAGCATGACGTCGAGAATGAGCAGATCGTACGTCGTGGTGCGCACCAGTTCCAGTGCACGACGTCCATTGACCGCGACCTCGACCGCGAGATGTTCATCAGTCAGGCCGGCTTTGATGAAGCCGGAAACCTTTGGTTCGTCCTCGACCAGCAGAATGCGCACGCGCACCATGATCCTCCACACCGTCCCTGGACGGACAGGCAGATGTTGATTAATTCTCGTTAATGGAAGCCTCCAGCCATGCACGTGCCCAAGTTTGCTGATTCGCTACGATCACGTGTACCGTTTGCCTCAGTGGACGCGCTCACTGTCAGAGAAGATGCGCCAGCGCCAATTCGCGACGCCTGCTCTCGGACGGCGAGGAGGTAGATGTGTATCCCGTCATAGGCCGCATCGGGGGCTTTGAGATCACGAGCTTCGGCGTGCTCGTCGCTCTCGGGAGCCTGTGCGGCCTCTGGGTCTTCGGGCGGGAGTTGCGCGCGCGACAACTTCCGCCGTCGCTTGAAAACGCTGCACTCGTTGGCACGCTGGGCGGCCTGGTCGGCGCCAAGCTGATGTGGGTCGTGGAGTTTTCCGGTCGTGCGCCCATACAGGATCTGCTGTTCAGTCGCGCCGGACTGAGCTGGTTCGGGGGCCTGCTCGGCGGGCTGATTGCGGGCATCGGGCTCATCGTCGCCCGCCGGTGGCCGCTGATCCCTTCTCTCGCTGCGGCCGCGCCAGCCGTGGCCGTTGGCCACATGCTTGGCCGCATCGGCTGCTTCCTCGTTGGCGACGACTACGGCACGCCGAGCGACCTGCCGTGGGCGGTCGCCTTCCCGCAGGGAGCGCCTCCCATAGACGTGGCAGTACATCCCACGCAACTGTACGAAGCCATTTTCCTGGGGTGGCTTGCGTGGTGGCTGGTGCGACTGCGGAAGAGGGGCGCCTCGGATTACCGCATTCTCGGAACCTATCTGGTCCTGGCCGGAGCCTTCAGGTTCCTGGTGGAGTTCATCCGCGTCAACGACCCCGTTCTGTTTGGGGCAACCCTCGCACAGGTCTTTTCGACCGCGCTCATGATCGCCGGCGGCATCATTCTCCTCCGCCGGGAGCTCACACACTGAGGCCGCACGCGTCTGGGGCTTGGTCGGCGTGGTGGACTATTAATTCAGGTTAATTCTCGGCCTGAGGTGGTCAATTGGATCCCGCCTTGCATTAATTGACACTGACAGGTGTTCCTTGGGGATTGTCCTCACTGGAACGGCCTTTTCTGAGTATCTAATCACCACAGGTGAGCAGCGCGGTTCCGTTTGATCTGGAGCGCAGTACTGCCGCCTCACACCATCATGAGGGAGAGTTAACAATGGCCCATCACGAGATCACCGAACAAATCCGGGCATGCATCGACGAGTGCACGTCTTGCCGCGACATCTGCTCGGAGTCAGTCGCACACTGCCTCGCCCTTGGAGGCGACCATGCCGCCCCTAAACACATCGGTGCGTTGCTCGATTGCGCCCAGTTGTGTGGCGCCAGCGCCACGTTCATGCTGCGAGGGTCGCCCCTACACCCGAATGTGTGCGGGACGTGCGCCAAGGCCTGCGACGCCTGCGCCGATACGTGTGATGCGTTATCTGATGACGACATGATGCGTCGCTGCGCTGAAGAGTGCCGGCGGTGCGCGGAGTCGTGCAGGCAGATGGCTGGCGTTGCCGCATCGCACTAAGCCAAGCCGGTGGCGGGCCAGACATTGATGACTTCTTGTCGGGCGGAAAAAAGATCATGAAGCGTACAACAGCTCTGATTCTTCTGGCGGTCGTGGTGTTCGCTGGAGCCAGCGTATTCGCCCACGATGAGACGTTCAAGGGAACGGTCATCTCCACCACGATTTCCACCAAGGATGCCAAACTTCACGTGAGCGTCATCGACGAGAAGACCAAGAAGGAATCGCCCATGGAGTTTGTGATCACGGCCAAGACCAAGGTGCTCCGCGGTGACAAGGTCGTGAAATTTGCCGACGCCAAGATTGCGAAGGGCGAGCGCATCGCGGTCACCGTCAATCATGACGAGTCCATGACGGGTGCGACCGTCATTCGTTTGGCCGCTCAGGCACAAGCGTCGAATCCGCAGCAACACGCTGCCGCGATGAAAGGCCTGACCGAGGCCGAGTTTATTCCGATGATGATCGCGCACCACCGCGGTGGAATCGCCATGTCGAAGCATCAGGAGGAAAAGGGCTCGTCCGCAGCGGTCAAGGCGCTTGCCGCCCGGATCCGCCAAGGGCAGGAGCGCGAACTTGCCGAGTTGAATCAGTACGCCTCGCACGCCCGCGGCGCTTCGACGACCAGCAGTCATGCCGCCCACGAGAAGAGCATGGAACAGGAGCATCAGACGACGATGAAGCGGCTGCAAGGCAGCTCGGGCCAAGCGCTCGATCACGCTTTCCTCGATGAGATGACCAAACACCACCAGATGGCCATCGCCATGGCCGAAGGCGCGAAACTGCAGACCCCTGCTATCAAAGCCGTGGCGCAGAAGATGGTGAAAAGCCAGCGTCAGGAGCAGGCAGAGATCAAGAAGCTAATGGGCGCGTACAAGAATTAATTCTGCTTAATGGATGAGCCTTTGGGCCACGCGGCACGGCACCACATGGTATGAATTGAACGAGGTTAGTGATCGTGAGTACTCCATGAAGCGGCCGGTCGTGTGGATGGTGGGTGTCGGATTGGTCGCGGCGACCGCCGCGGCGATTGTGACGCGTGGGATGGGGTTTTCGTCACGCGCGGCGCCGTGGGCGATGGAAGAGACGATGGCGCGGGCCGGGCGCCGCTGGGCGACTCCCGCGGCGGCGCGTCGTCAGGCGAACCCTGTCGAGGCGACGCCGGAGGCTCTCGAGGCCGGGTTGAAGCACTGGGCCGACTTCTGCGCGACCTGCCACGGCAATGATGGTCGTGGTGATACGGCCATTGGACGAAACCTGTATCCGCCGGCACCAGACATGCGCCGTGCGGCGACGCAATCGATGACCGACGGCGAGTTGTTTTATGTCATCGAGCGCGGCATTCCCCTGACCGGCATGCCGGCCCGCGCGACAGGAACGCCTGATGGCGAGCGAGCGTCGTGGCAGCTCGTCCGGTTCATTCGCCATCTGCCGGGC
>JBKJTD010000391.1:0-3818 GCA_046590915.1 Vicinamibacterales bacterium | reverse complement strand
ATGGGCCAATGGGGCAATGAGCCAATGCGGCCCATTGCCCCATTTGTCCGTTCATTCCATTGCCACATTGCCTCATTGGCCAATTGGCTCATTTACCAGCAAGGGTACTCAGATGGCAGAAATCACAGCACAACTCGTTAAACAATTACGCGACGCCACCGGCGCCGGCATGATGGAATGCAAGGCCGCGCTGGTGGAAGCCAACGGCGACCTTGAGGCCGCCACCACGGTCCTTCGCAAGCGTGGACTCGCACAGGCCGCCAAGAAGTCCGGCCGCTCCACCTCGGAGGGCGTCATCGGCTCCTACCTGCACATGGGGGGAAAGATCGGCGTGATGGTCGAGGTCAACTGTGAGTCGGACTTCGTCGCACGCACCGAGGACTTTCAGAACCTGGTGAAGGAAATCGGCATGCACATCGCCGCGGCGTCCCCGCTCTACGCACGCCGCGAAGACGTGCCGGCCGAAGTGATCGAAAAGGAAAAGTCGATCTACCGCGCGCAGATGGAATCGTCGGGCAAGCCCGCCAACGTGATCGACAAGATCCTCGACGGCAAGATCAATTCGTACTACGAACAGTTCGTGTTGCTCGACCAGCCGTCGATTCGTGATCCGAAGGTGACCATCGGCCAGATGGTCACCGCCACGATTGCCAAGCTCGGCGAGAACGTCTCGATTCCGCGCTTTGCGCGGTTCAAGGTCGGGGAAAACTGACCGGAAGGTTCAAGGCCTGAGGCGAAAGGCCATAGGTACGAACTTGGGCTCGGCGGCTTTGGCTGCCGGGCCTTTTTTTGCAATTGCGGGGTAGACTCTGGCCTTCCGTTTGCTGTTGAGCCGGTGATCTATGGCTACTATTCTCATCGTCGACGACCTCGGCATCAACCGGCGCGTGCTCGTGGCCCTGCTCAGCCAGGCCGGGCACCGGTTGCTTGAAGCCGCCGACGGCCGCGCGGCCCTGGCCCTGGCACGGGCCGATCATCCAGACCTGATCATCACCGACGTGTTGATGCCGGTCGTTGACGGCTACGAATTGGTCCGCCAGCTGCGTCTCGACCCTCTCCTGAGTGGCGTCCCGGTGTTGTTTTACACGGCACCGTACGGCGAGCGCGAGGCCCTGGCGGTGGCGCGGACCAGCGGCGTGCCCTACGTCCTGACGAAGCCGCCGGAGCCGGACGAAGTGTTGAACATCGTGGCACGCGTCCTGTCGGGCAACTTCGAACTCACCAGCGATGCCGCCGAGACGGTCGACACCACGCTCGACCGTGAACACCTCAGACTCCTGAGCGACCAACTCACGACCACGACCGAAGATCTGCGGCTAGCCAACGCCAGACTGCGGGCGCTCATCAACATCGGTCTCGACTTCGCGTCGCAACGCGACACCACGCGCCGGTTGCAGCGTCTGAGTGCGGCCGTCCACGATCTGTTCGGCGCGTCGTACGTGACGGTCGGCTTGTTGAGAACAGCCGACCGCCGACTGCAACGATGCGTGGCGTCCGGCGTCGAAGCGCCCGCCTGGATCACCGAGGGGGACCTGCCGACCGGGATCTACGCCACTGTGGTCGAGGAGCGTCGCGTGGTCCGGGGCACGATCTCGGTGGCCGACTCCCCCAACCGCCGCTTTCCGGCGAGTCATCCGGACGTCCAAGGTTTCCTGATCGCGCCGCTCGCCTCTCCTGCGCAGGTCCATGGATGGATCTGCCTCGTCAGCAACGACGACCTGGTGTTCGACGATGAAGTCGAGCAGCAACTGCTGGCGCTGGCGGGGAACGTGGGGCGTATTTGGGAACTTGAGCATGAAATCGCCGAGCGCCTGACCGCGGAGGCCGCGCTTCGGGAGAGTGAGCAGCTCAATCGCAGTCTCCTGGAACACCTGCCCCATCGCATCGTCATCAAGGATCGCCAGTCGGTGGTTCGGTTCTGCAATCTGAACTACGCACGCGAGCTCGGGTGTGCGGTCCAGGACGTGATCGGCACGGATGCATTCCACGCCGACGATCAAGAAGTGATGACAAGCGGCATCGCCAAGAACACCGAAGAGCCGTGTGACACGAACGGCGAGAGGCGCTGGCTCCACACCGTCAAGGTGCCCTACCGCGATACCAACGGCGAAATTTCTGGAGTGCTCGTCGTGGTCGAAGACATCACCGACGCGCGTGAACGCGAGGTGCAATATCAGCAGGCTGAAAAAATGGAGGCCGTTGGCCGACTCGCAGGTGGGGTGGCGCACGACTTCAACAATGTGCTCACCGCCATTCTGGGCTACTGCGAACTCCTCGCCGAGGATATGACGCCGGAGGATCCCCATCGGACCGATGTGCTGGAGATCCAGACGGCGGGCTTTCGCGCCGCCAGCCTCACGCGCCAGCTGCTCGCGTTCAGTCGCAAGGAAATCATCACACCCGCGGTCCTCGATTTGAACGCGGTCGTCGCCGGTATGGGCGCCATGCTTGAGCGGTTGATACGAGAGGACGTGAAAATTGTGGTGCGCGTCGCATCCGGCCTGCCGCCAATCGAAGTGGATCGGGGCCAGCTGGAGCAGATCGTCCTGAACCTGGCACTGAATGCGCGCGATGCCATGCCGACGGGGGGCACACTCACCATCGAGACTGCCTGTGCGGGGTCTCGCGTCGCGTTGATTGTGACCGATACCGGCGAGGGTATGTCCCCCGAAACGCAACAACGCATCTTCGAGCCGTTCTTCACGACCAAACCGATCGGGCAAGGCACCGGCCTTGGCCTGGCCAGTGTCCAGGGAGTGGTGGCGCGGTGCGGCGGCGGCGTGGAGGTGGCCAGCACGCCGGGCACGGGGACGACGTTCACGATCTATTTTCCCCAGGCCAACGCCGACCTCCAGAGTCAGACAGTGTCGCCCGTGCCGCCGCTCCCGAGAGGCACCGAGACCATTCTTGTGGTCGAGGATGCCGATGGCCTCCGGGCCCTCACCAGTCGCATGTTGAAACGCCTAGGGTACACGGTGCTGACGGCTGCCACCGCCGACGCCGCGATTCGGATATGTGGCGAATGCCCCGGGATTAACGTCCTGCTCACCGACGTTGTGATGCCCACCAGCAGCGGCCCCGAGTTGTCCCGGGTGCTGGTTGACCTTCAGCCTTCATTACGAGTGGTATACATGTCCGGGTATACCGAAGACACCATTGCCCGCCATGGCGTCCTGCTCCCGGGTATCGCGTTCGTCCCCAAACCGTTCACCGCCGAAGTGCTCGGCCACACGATTCGTTCGGTCCTCGACTCCCCAGATCCCCGATTGTAGAATCCGCCTGATTGCTCAGCAGTGGCACGCCATTGCCTCGATTGAGCACCGCGCGCCACACTCGACGCCGGTGCTCCTGGTGTTCGGGGCACATTTCAAGCAATTTGTCTGGCACTCGATATGCCTTCACAGGCCTGAAGGTCTGAACCCCAAGGCCGTGACAGGAGCAGATGTGTCTGAACCCCGCCGGAAAGTTGTGAGCTCCTCCCCTTCCGACCTCGAATCTTTCGGCACCGTGTCATCCACACTCCTTCGGGCCCTGGTCACCATGCGTGACGGCGATTTTTCGGTGCGACTCCCGCAGGACTGGGTCGGTCTCGATGGAAAAATTGCGGATACGTTCAACGACATCATCAGCGCCAATGCACGCATGGCCAATGAGCTGGAACGGGTGGGCCACGTCGTAGGCAGACAGGGCAAGACCAAGCAGCGCGTCAAGTTCGGCCGGTCGGATGGCTGCTGGGGCGAGATGGAAACCTCGATTAATACGCTCGTGGACGACCTGCTGTGGCCGACGGCGGAAGTGACGCGGACCTTGTCGGCCGT
>JBKJTD010000090.1:0-3451 GCA_046590915.1 Vicinamibacterales bacterium | reverse complement strand
CTTGTGCCTTGTCGGATCGGGAACCGATCTACCCGCATCCTGCCGGTGCCCGGGTACGAGCTACCCCTCGGCCCCCCGGACCCCTGACTCCTGGACCTACGCCAGCCGACGAAGCCGAATCTGTGCGAGCGTGGCGGCCACCACGATGGCGCACACTGTCACAACGGACCAGGCCATGAACTGGGTGTAGGCCGCGCGACCCATGAGGTCGAACATCGAGAGGCCCATCACGAGCAGCGCAAATCCGCTCCACCAGCGCCATCCGGTCGACAGTTCGCGCCACCGATCGGCGATCAACATCACGGCCGGCGTCGCCAGCAGGAGGACGTAGTCCCACCCCTGCGGAGAGATGAGGGGAATGAGCAGCAGCAGGAGTGAAAACTCCAGATAGTCGGGCTCCTCGATGCCGCGGCGCTGCATCCAGACTGCCGCTGCGACTGCCAGCAGCAGCAGCACCGTCGCGACTGCGAGGCCGGCGGCGAGTGGCCCTGGGCCGAGCCACTTCGCCCACATCGCGGCCAGCGACACGTTGTCCGCACCGACGAGGTTGGGTGCTGTCGAACTCGACACGATGTGCCACCAGCCGGTCAGTTGGTCAAGGTTGCCGGCCCAGCCGTAGAGGACCACAGGGAGGAGCAACCCAGCCAGAATCGTCAGGCCGCCGATCACGCCGGCGGCGACGCCGTGTGAGACTACGAGCCACGGCAGCAGGAGCAGGGCGTACGGCTTGACGAAGACGGCCAGTCCAATACACACCGCCGCCAGTTTCGGTGAGTCGATCTGAAGCGCCCCCAGCCCCGCCATGAGCAGGACCCCGAGCAGCAGGTTGGATTGTCCAAGCGTCAGTTCGTGTGCGTAGAACTTCGCGAGCAGTATGAGGGCGACGATGATGAGGGAGCGCACAGACCAGCGACGCGCGGGCAGGATGACCGCAGACCAGCGCAGCAGGATCACTAGGAACGCACACGAGAGCGCGAACCAGGTCACGCGCGCGGCATCGGAGCCGAGCACGGCCATCGGCGCCATCGCGGCGGCAAACGCGGGCAGGTACTTGAACGTGTAGTGTCCGTCGCTCTCCTGATACAGGGGCTGCGCGGCGATCGCGCGGCGGCCGGCCGTGCGGTAGACCTCAAAGTCCACCATCTCACGGCTGACCCGCAGGTTGAAGATGGTGATCGCGAGCACGACCACCACCACGGGCAGGAGCAGCGGCCGAATCCTAGTCAGCACGTCGGGGGCGCATGTTCTGCGCGAGCACACGCTTCCGCATGCGCAGGTTGGTCGGCGTCACCTCCACCAGCTCATCGTCATTAATGAACTCGATGGCCTGTTCGAGGCTGAGGAGGCGCGGCGGAATCAGGCGGATGGATTCGTCGGCGCCGGACGCGCGCATGTTCGACATCTTCTTTTCGCGGACGATGTTGACGTCGAGATCGTTGTTGCGTGAATTCTCGCCGACGATCATGCCTTCATAGACGGTCGTGCCTGGTGATACGAACATTTCGCCGCGGTCCTGCATGTTGGCAATGGCGTAGGCCGTGACCACACCCGCGCGGTCGGAGATCAATGCGCCGGTGGGACGCGAGGCGATCGGGCCCGACCATGGAGCCCAGTCGGAGAAGATGTGGTTCATCATGCCGGTGCCGCGGGTTTCCGTGAGGAACTGCGACCGGAATCCGATGAGGCCACGCGCCGGAATGTCGAACTCAAGACGGACGCGGCCTGAGCCGTGATTGACCATCTTGGTCATGGTGCCGCGGCGCTGACCGCACTGCGCGATCACGACGCCCTGAAATTCCTCGGCGACGTCAATGACCAGGTTTTCGATCGGCTCCATGCGGACGCCGTTGACCTCCTTGGTCACGATCTCCGGGCGCGAGACCTGCATTTCAAATCCTTCGCGCCGCATCATCTCGATGAGGATCGACAGCTGCAGTTCACCGCGACCGTAGACCTTCATCATTTCGGGTGAGTCGGTCGGTTCGACCTTGATGGACACGTTGCCAACGAGTTCGCGGTCGAGTCGGTCCTTGAGCTGGCGCGAAGTGACGAACTGCCCTTCCTTGCCGGCCAGCGGCGAGGTGTTGATGCCGAAGATCATCGACACGGTGGGTTCGTCGATGGCGATGGTCTTGATCGGGATTGGATTTTCGGCGTCCGCGATGGTCTCGGCGATCATGATGTCTTCAATGCCGGCCAGGCCGATGATGTCACCGGCGGCGGCGTCGGTCGCGTCCACGTGCTTGAGGCCTTCAAACGTGAAGAGTTTGGTGACCACCGTCTTCTGGATGGTGCCGTCGATTTTGCAGACCGCGATCGGGTCGCCGACCTTGACGCGGCCGTGGAAGATACGCGCGATGGCGATGCGGCCGAGGTATTCGCTGGCCTCGAGATTGGCGACTAACGCCTGGAGCGGGCCGTCGACGTTGCCGCGCGGCGCCGGGGTGTGCGCGATGATCGCGTCAAAAAGCGGACGCAGGTCTTCGCCCGGGACGGCGATGTCGGTCGTGGCGGTGCCGTCGCGGGCGACCGTGTAGAGCACGGGGAAGTCGAGCTGGTCTTCGGTGGCGTCGAGGTCGATGAACAGGTCATACACCTCGTTGAGGACTTCCTGCACACGCGCGTCAGGCCGATCGATCTTGTTGATGACCACAATCGGCGGTTGGCGGCGTTCGAGCGCCTTGCGCAGCACAAAGCGCGTCTGGGGCAGCGGGCCTTCCGAGGCGTCCACCAGCAGCATGACGCCGTCAACCATCGACAATACGCGCTCGACTTCTCCGCCGAAGTCGGCGTGGCCCGGGGTGTCGACGATGTTGATGAGGTGGTCGTGGTAGTGCACGGCCGTGTTCTTGGCGAGGATCGTGATCCCGCGTTCGCGCTCCAGGTCGTTGGAGTCCATCACCCGTTCGGCGACCCGCTCGTTCGAACGGAAGATGCCGCTCTGCCGCAGCAGGGCGTCCACCAGGGTGGTCTTGCCGTGGTCGACGTGGGCAATGATGGCGATGTTCCGCCGAAGGGGGTTGGCGATCATCTGTGAGGTCTGGGACGAAGAAGGCATCTCACGATGATACATTCTTGCGCGATGCACGTCTTGCTCGCCGGTCTCCTCATTTGCCTGGGTGCTGGGGAGGCGTGGGCCCAAAAAGGGGCCACAGGCCCGGTCGCCGACGTGAACGCCGAAGCCAAAGCCCTCAGTGATTCCGACCCGGAACGGTCGCTGGCGCTCGCCCGGCAGGCCCAGACCGCGGCACGCACCGCCCGGGATGTCCGCGGTGAGGCCGAGGCGCTCAATTACATCGCCTACGCCTATCGTCAGCAGAGCGTGCTCGATCCGGCCCGTACCGCCGGTCTCGAGTCGGTCCGGCTGTTTGTGCAGGCGGCCGATGCCTACGGCGAATCGCAGGGGTACAACACGCTTGGATTGATTGAGGCGGACGCGGGCCGCTTTCCC
>JBKJTD010000257.1:0-3470 GCA_046590915.1 Vicinamibacterales bacterium | reverse complement strand
CCGAGCTTGCGTATCGCGGTGAATGTGTCGGCAGTCCAGTTCAAGCGCGCCGATTGGGTCGATACCGTGCGCCGCGCATTGCACGACACGCAACTTGCACCCGAGGCGCTGGAGTTGGAGATCACCGAGAGCTTGCTGCTTCACAGTCTCAGTGACACCTCCACCAACCTGTTCGAGTTGCGCGATCTGGGCGTGGGCATCGCGATTGATGATTTCGGCACCGGCTACTCGTGCCTGAGCTACCTGCACAAGCTCCCGATCACCACCCTGAAAATCGATCAAGCTTTCGTTCGCGACATCGGGCTCCAATCACTTCCGGGGCAGGAGGAGGCACCGATCATCCGCACCATCATCGCGCTGGCCCGCAACCTCGGCATGGGCGTGGTGGCCGAGGGGGTGGAGACGATCGCCCAGCGGGATCTACTGCTTTCGCTGGGTTGCGAAAGCCTCCAGGGCTTCCTGCTGCACCGCCCGATGCCGGTCGAACAGGCCGATCTGCTGCTCAATCCGGAGGGCACAAGGCGACGCACCCGCAAGCCCATCGCGGACAGCTTCGCGCCCCGCCCCGGAACCAACGCCGGACAGACTGCGGCGACGAAAGCGCGGCGCGTCAAGACCGATAAGGCATAGGGACCAGGAGCAGCGACGACACTCTGAAGTCTCGCGCCGTTGCGTCGCGGGCGTCGCGCCACGGAGCCGACGCGAATCACGCTGACAGGTTTGACGCGTCGGCGGGCGCTTGACTCGAACTCCTCGGGAGCGCTCAATCATCGGGTCCTCGGGGGGAATCCACAATGCACGATTCGCTGATTCGCATCTGCTTGCAGTGGCTGGCGGTCGCCGGTCTGACGGCGCTTTTGGGGTGGCCGCAAGCTGCGATGGCGCTGCCGGCCACCCGCGCCTACGGTCCGGGTGCGCTAGCCCTGACCGCCGCCCAGGTTGACGGGGATGACGACGTCGACGCCGAAGTCGATGAGGAAGCGGGTGACGAGGACGACGAAGACGCCGAGGACGAAGACGCCGAAGACGCCGACGATGAGGAAGCGGGTGACGAGGACGCCGGCGACGAAGACGAAGACGACGCTGACGACGAAGATGCTGACGAAGACGACGCAGACGACGCTGACGCAGACGCTGACGCTGACGATGCTGACGACGAAAATGCTGACGACGCAGCCGCGGATGACGAGGAAGCCGACGACGCCGATTACATGTCAGAGGAGGACGACTTCGAAGACGATAGCTGGGCGGGTGAGTGGGATGAAGAAGAGGGCGAAGACGCGGAAGCCGACGACGCCATTCCGGTCGATGAAAGCGTTTTTGCGAATAAAGAGGTCTGGGAGATTGTTGAAGTGGACGGCGAGGACGAACAGGATTCCGTTGGCACCAGCACGGTGTCTTCCGTGCGGACTACGAGAATGGCAAGCGGCACGCCCCGACCGCCGCGCCAACCCGGCGACGACGAGGACACCGTCTATTCCTTCGGGGGTCGACCGATCTCGGCACTGTCCGTGCCTTGGCAGGCTCAGATTCTCTACCCCGGCGCTCCGGCCAAGGCGAATGACACGCGACCGGCCTGGCAACGGCAGCACTATTGTGGCGGTGCGCTGATTGCGCCCAACTGGGTGCTCACCGCTGCCCATTGCATCGATCAGGAAATGGTGAATCTCGGATTCAAGGTACGGCTTGGGGTGCAGGATATTTCCCGACCAGGCGGCACGACCTACCGCATCGAGCGCATCGTGCGTCACTCGCAGTACAACGCGGACAGCAACGACGCGAACCGGCCGCCGAACATGTACACCAATGACATCGCACTGGTCCGCATAGCGCCCGATGGCGGGTCGACACCGCTGCCGCCAAGCCGGATCCGCCAGATAGCCGTGAACCAGAGACCACTGCCCGCCGGCGTGCCGGTGTCAGCGACCGGCTGGGGTGTGACCGGCGGCGGCAATGCCGACGCTATCAACGCTGTCATGTTGCGCGTCGATCTGCAGATGATGCCGAATCCAGTCTGCCAGCAGCGACCTGGTTATGGTCCGCAGAAGATACGGGAGTCCGTGTTCTGCGCATCCAATCCAAAGCAGTCGACCTGCCGCGGCGACAGCGGCGGCCCGGTGGTGCTCACCAATGGCAAGCCAACCCTGGTCGGCATCGTGAGCTGGGGCAAGCGTCGCTGTGCGGGCGACGGCCGACCCGGCGTTTACACGCGGATCGATCGTTACACGCAGTGGATCAATCAGGCGATGAAGCTGCCGCCCGGCAGGAACAGCCTGCCGTGAGGCACTGACCGGGGCGCACGCTGTCCGGGGTAACCCGGCGCGCACAGCGCCCGGTCTACCCCTATTGCCCTATTGCCGACCTATCGAAATGGTCGGAAAGGGACAGGCGTCAACGGCCCGTCCTCGAAGAACAAAGTCGCAAGGACTCTAATGACCGTGCGGAATGCGCGATCAGCGAGCCGGCACGCTGCCGCCCCCAGTGCCCACCTTGTCGCCGCCCGAATGCGGTGAGTCCTCGTCCATCGAGTCATCGGGAGGATTGGTGACGCCATCGTCGGACATCGGCGCCGCTGGTGGTGGCGGCGATGCCGGCTCGCTCACCACGGGCGCGGACGTCTCTTCGACGGCGGTGACAGGCTCTTCCTTCTTGCAGGCAAACAGCGTTCCGCACAACAGCACAGTCAACAGCGCCAACTTCGTGCTCTTCATGATCTCAACCCCCGAAATAATTGGACAAGAAATCTGCGTCGCCGAGCGACCGCGACTCATGTTTTCGTGAGGCGCATCACATCTTTGCACTTGCCATCTGTTGCCACAAGCGGGGGATCACTGCTGCTCGAGCGGTATCGAGCGGCTGCGTGCGAGCGACCAGTGGCCCCTAGAGGGACTGCACGACTTGCCGCTGGTCGCGCGCTGTCTTTTTTGCCTGCTCGCAGTGCGCTGTTGCTTTTGTCCGCTCAGGCTCACATCGAATGGACGACGTAGTGGCCGGCCGAGATGGGTTCTGTTCCGTCAGGCCTCGAAGCCCATGCGGGCCAGCAATGCCTGCACACGCGGATCGTCGCGCAGCGGATCGAGAAACGGATCGTTGCGTGCATAGATGAGCCCGGAATCGCCGGCTGCGCGCGCTTGCAGAAGTCGCGTGACGGAATTTTCCAGATCGCCGAACTGTGCGAGCACCTGCGCCTGTTGATAGAGCACGGTGTCGCCGCGCTCATCGACCAGGCGTTTCATCGCAGCCTGCGCCTGACTGAAGTTGCCGCTGCGGTGTTCGAGGATCGCGAGGCCAGTCAACTGGAAGTCCGGCACCGGCTCCGAGGCGTATTCGACGCGGGCTTGCACGCGATCGCCCATGAGCAGCAGCGCGTCCCCGATCGACGCGTGCGAGCGGGGCATGCGCGGATTCATCTCGAGCGATTTCCGCAGTGGGGGAATGGACGCCTCAAATCGTCGCGCAGCGTATTCGAT
>JBKJTD010000145.1:0-5450 GCA_046590915.1 Vicinamibacterales bacterium | reverse complement strand
GTATAATCGCGCTCCGGGCATTTTTCGAGGTTTTCATGAGATATCGCTTCAAGGTCGGATTGACGTTCGTCGGCGTGCTGCTGCTGGCCGTGTCGCCTCTCGCGGCGCAACAGAAGTCGCCGCTGGCGGCTGCTGACGTCACCGCGATCGCCGAGTTGCTGAAGATTGAAGATACGAGGCAATTCGACGAGCCGACGCTCACGCGGCTCCTCGCCTCGTCACACCCTCAGGTTCGACGTCGAGCAGTGGTGACGGTCGCTCGAGTCGTCAACCTGCGCGGGCCGGCGCTGCTTGAGCCAATCAAGGGCGACAAGAATCCGGAGATCGTCGCCACGGTCGCGTTTGCGATGGGGCAACTCAAGGACCCAGCCGGTGTGCCGTGGCTCACACAGACCTTGAACGCGTGGAGCACCAATACCGCTGCGGCGTTTGAAGCGGCTCGGTCACTCGGCAAGGTGCGATCGCCGGAGGCCCGGACTGCGCTCACCACGTTCCTGACGGTCACGGCCGATACCGCGGCGACGCGGTCAGTGGTCGGCGAAGCCCTGCTCTCCGCGGGACGGTTCACCGAACCCGGCGACCTTGCACCCATCGTGCGATGGACCACGTCCCCGGATGTCGAGACCCGCTGGCGCGCGACCTGGGCGCTATTCCGTCCACGCAATCCGGCTGCGGTGCCGCACCTCCTGACGCTCTCGAAGGACGCCTCGCCTGATGTGCGCTTCTGGGCGGTGCGTGGATTGGTGCCCCAGCTGATCGATCAGCTCGCCTCGCCGACGTTGACGCGTGACATCGCGGCGGCGCGCCTGCGAGAGGCGGTCAAAGACGGCGACCGTCGTGTGCGCACCGAGGCCCTGCGCGTGCTCACGGCGTACGACGATGACGCATCGGTTGCGATGGTGTTGGCCGAACTGGACAATGCCGACACGTGGATGTCAGTCTCGGCGGCCGAAAGGCTCGGCCGGCACAAGAACCGGATCGCGCAGCTCGCGCCTCGACTCGCGGCCGCTGCCGCACCCAGCCGGCCTCTGGCATTGCGTCTCGCGTCAATCAATCCTCTGGTCCAGCTCGCGCCACCGCTCGCGCTTGACACGCTGACGAATCTGCTCGCGCACCCGTCCGTGTACGCGCGCACGATGGCGACGCAGGCGCTGCGCAATATGGGGCCGATCGGCCAGCAGCGGCTGGACGCCGCCGCCAACGATCCTGCGCTCAAGGATTTGCTGATTCCGCCGCCCACACCGGGTGGCGCTCGGGGAAGCGGTCCAGCTCGCGGTGCGGCTCCGGCCTTGCCTGAGCGTCCGATCGAAGATTACCGTCGTCTGGTCGAGCAATGGATCGTGCCCGCCTACAACGGCGCCCAGAATCCACGTGCAGTGTGGACGACGCCCAAGGGAGAGATCGAGATCGAGTTGTTTGCCACCGATGCGCCGTTGGGGATGGAGGAGCTCGTGCGCCTCACAGAGTCGGGCGCAATCGCGGGTCCGGTGTTCTCGCGGCTGGTGCCGAATTTTGTCGCGCAGCAGGCGACCATCCCAGGTGGCAATCGTCTGCGCGACGAAGTGAACCGGCATGGTCTCCTACGCGGCAATCTCGCCTGGGCATCGTCAGGCCTCGACACCGGTCGTCCAGGCTACACCTTGGGCAACACGCCTCAGCCGCACAACGAAGGCGACTTCACGTCATTGGGCCGCGTGATTCGCGGTATGGAGGTCGTCGACCGTCTCGAACTGGGTGACGCTATCACCGCCGCCCGCATCATCAAGTAGCAGCGTCGCGCCAATTGGCCCATTGGCCAATGACATCGTAAGATCCAAATGTGCCCCTCAATCCGCCAGAAATTGCAGCGTTCCTGATCGCCGTCAGTTTCGCCGCCGGACTCAACGTGTCCGGCACCGTCGCTGTCCTTGGGTTGTTCGCGCGGTTTGGCGTCGTCGACCTGCCGGGGGATCTGGGTCTGCTTGAGAGCTGGTGGGTCATCGGCGGCGCCGGCGTGTTGTTTGTGATCGAAGTGGTCGCCGACAAAATTCCCCTGTTTGATCTGATCTGGAACGTGCTGCAGACCTTTGTCCGGGTGCCGACCGCAGCGCTTCTGGCCTATGCCGCCACGCCGTCGCTCGACCCCGGCTGGCAACTTGGCGCCACCGCGCTGGGCGCCGGACTCGCGCTCACGGCGCACACGCTCAAGACGACGATGCGCACGGCGGTCTCGGCATCCCCGGAGCCGGTCTCCAACATTGGCCTGAGCGTCACCGAAGATGTACTTGCGCTGGGGCTCACCTGGTTTGCTGCGTCGTACCCGCTACTCGCCGCCGGCATGGTCGTCGTGCTCATCATCATGGCGGTGGTCATCCTGCGCCTGTTGTGGCGGGGTGCAAGGCGACTGATGCGCGGGTACAGCGAGCCCTGACTCAGCCCGGCTGCTGGAGGAGGTCGCGCAACGTGCGCAGCAGCACATCAGCCGTGAATGGTTTGGGCAGCACGAGCGAGGCGCCTGCTTCAAGCGCCAGCGCCACCCGCGCCTCTTCTGCCAGTCCGCTCGCGGCGATCAACCGAACCTTCGGGTTGATATGTCGCAGCACCGCCATCGTGGCGGCGCCATCCAGGCCGGGCATCATCATGTCGGTGATGACCACCGCGATCTCCGCCTGGTTGGCCGCGTACGCCGCCGCGCCAACCGATCCGTCGGCCGCGACAATCGCCCGGTAACCAAATTTCTCAAGTGTGCGCCTGGTCACCTCACGCACGGACGCTTCATCATCGATGATCAGAATCAGTTCACCGTGGCCTCGCGGCAGCGCGTGCTTCGGCTCGGCAGCCGCCTCAGCGCCAGAGTGCTCAACGGCAGGCAGATAAATCTGAAACGATGAGCCTCGTCCGTCCCCGCTCTGCACGCGAATGAATCCGCCATGGCTGCGGACGATGGCCAGCGATGTGGACAGGCCGAGTCCCGTACCCTGGCCCAGAGCCTTGGTCGTGAAGAACGGTTCAAAGATTCGGTCCACGACATGAGGCGGAATACCCGTGCCCGTGTCCGACACGCTGACCATCACGTAGGTGCCGGGTTTGGCATCTTCCTGCATGCCCGCAAACAACGCGTCGACCTCGACCGGCCGCGCAGAGAGAGTCAGCGTGCCTCCCCCGGGCATCGCATCGCGGGCGTTTACGCACAAGTTGAGCAGCACCTGGTGCAGTTGCGTCGGGTCGCCGACGATGGGTGCCAGGCCAGGCGCGAGTGTGGCCTGCACTCGAATGGTCGTGAAGAACGTGTCATTGGCAATTCGTTCGACATCCCGGATGACCTGATCGATGGAGACCGTCACGCGCCGCCCCTCGACGCCGCGGGCAAACGACAACACCTGTCGCACCATGTCGGCGCCGCGCTGGGCACTGGTGTCGATGGTGTCAAGCATTTCGCGCTTGTCCGGATCGGTTTCGTCCTCCCGCAGTACGGCGATGGACATCAGGATGGGCGCCAGCGCATTGTTCAAATCGTGCGCGATCCCACCGGCCAGCGTGCCGAGACTTTCCATGCGTTGGGCCCGCAAGGCGGAACGTTCGAGTTGCTTCCGCGCAGTGATGTCCCGGAACACGGTCAAATGAAGACCGGGTTCTATGCGTGCAACAGCGTTGAAGTCCACATCGCGAAACGTGCCGTCCTTGCGCACCAGGGGCATCTCGCCACTGACGCGTCCTTCGGCCATGAACCGCTGCCAGTGCTCAGTCACGTGAGGACGCAAATCAGGGGCGTACAAATCCTCAGCCCGCAGGCCGAGCAATTCGTCACGCGTGTACCCGACGAGACTGCAGGCTGCCGGGTTCGCGTCGATCACCCGTCGCTCATCGTCGGACAGAAGAATCGAGTCGTTGGAGTGTTCAAACAACGCCTGCAGCCGGCGTTGGCTGGCGAGCATCGCCTCAAAAGTCTCCCGACGACGCGTCAGGCTGAAAGCCAGGAAGCCGGAGAAGGCGGCGACCCCGGCGGTCGTGGCGGCGGCGCTTGCGTAATACCACCGGCGTCGCGTGTTGGCCTCCGCAAGAATGTCCCGGGTGCCCACCCCCACCACCGCCACCAGGGGATAACGCTGGAGTTGCCGGAAGGTGTAGAGCCGCTCGATGCCGTCGAGGTGGCCGGGGCCGACGTACATGCCCGCAGTTCGCGAGCCGAGTTCGCGGAACAACTGACTCTTGCTGATGTCCTCGCCCGTGCTTTCCCGGTTGCCCACTCTGCGGGCTCGGGTGATGCCGTCGAGGCCTACCAGGGAAAAGACATCCAGGTCCCGCACGATGGCAGCGCCGTAGAACGCGGTGAACCGGGTGGGATCAAACTGCACGGATACGACGCCGTTGAATTGTCCGTCGCGCGTATTGATGCGTCGCGTCAACGGCACCATCATGGTGTTGGTGCGTCGGGAGAGGACCGGCTTGCCGATGAAGAGCTCGCCGGTGTTGCGTTCACGATGCACGTAAAAGTGTTCGCGGTCGGCGATGTTGATGCGGGCCGCTGTGGAGCTGGCAGTAGCTGTCGCGACGACAAAGCCGTCGAGGTCAATCACGCTCACCGCATCAAATGAATCGGGTGATATACCGACGTCGGCGAGCAGTTGGGAGAGATCGAGTGGCCCCTCGGTGTGTTCGATTTCACGCAAAATGAACTCAACCAGCGCGCGGGCGTTGTCGATAGTCCGGATGGAGTATTCCTCGAACCCAACAACCAGATTGGCCTGGCGCTCAGTGGCCTGAGTCAGTGCATGGTCGCGCTCGAATCGGACCTGGGAGACGACGCCGATCCACATCACGACTAGCAGCACGGCCGCAGCGGTCACGACGGCATTTGACAGACGGATCACCGGCAACAGTGTGCCACGGTACTGCTACCATTCCCCCCCATTGACCCCTTGTCGGGTTTCAGGAGGTTCCTCAGATGAAGCGACTCCGTCGCCGCGCGTTCTACGTGTTGCCGCTGGCCTTTGTGGCCGCCGTTCTTGTGCCTCTCACAGCGCAGGACACCGCCAAACGGCCGATGGGTCTGGGCGACATCCTGTCGTTCCGGGCCATGACCACTACCGCTCTGTCGTCGGACGGCAAGTGGTTTGCCTACCGTGTTGCTCCTCTGCAGGGCGACAGCGAAGTCATCGTGCGCAGTACTTCGGGTGGTCAAGAATACAAGTTCCCGGTGGGCGAGGGCGCGGGCCCGATGACTTTTTCTGACGACTCGCAGTGGCTCGCAATGTCCGTGGCGTTGACCCGCGCTGAAGCCGAAGCCGCGCGTCGCGCGCGCCGGCCCGCACAAACCAGCGCCCTCATCGTCAACCTCTCCAATGGCGACAAGGTCAGCATCCCCAAGATTCGCCGCTTTGCCTTCGCGGGCGAGATGGGTGGATGGATTGCGCTTCATCGGTATGGCGCGGAGGCCGCACCGGGGGCCGCCGCTCCGGCCGCTGGTCGTG
>JBKJTD010000120.1:0-6357 GCA_046590915.1 Vicinamibacterales bacterium | reverse complement strand
GGCCACGTCGGCGCCGCTTGAGGTGCTGCCCTTGGCAAAACGCGCGCGGGTCACACCGAGGGAGCCGAACAGGTCCACACCGGCGGCAGCGCGGGCCATCAATTCAAGTTCAACCCCGCGGCTCGTTGCCCCGCCCACGTTCGAAATGTAGAACTGCCCAGGCGCCCTCGGAATCGGCAGGTTCAGCTGCAGATCCGTCCAGTCGATATAGAACACCGCGGCATTCGCCATCACTCGACCGTCTGCAAACGACGTTTTTGTGCCGCCCTCAACCGTCCATGTGGACTCCTCGCCGTAGGCCTGAGACGAAGGTGGTGCCGTCGGGTTGAACCCGCCGGCCTTGAACCCGCGACCTGCTGTCACGTACGCGATTGACCCCGGGCGCACGCGGACGGTCAGAGACGCGTTGGGTGAAATATTCGAGTAGGTCACCTTCTCATCGACCGGCGTGGGCGGTGCGATCATCGGATCAAAGAACGTCTCGAGCGCCGCCTCCTTGGTTTCGCGATCCGCGCGGGCGCCGACGGCGAGGTCCACACGATCCGAGAACGTCAGTGTCGCCTGCGCAAACCCACCGACGCCAAGGTCATCAATCGTGCCCTTGGGCGCGTGCTGGTTGATCGGGAAACCGAGGAAGGGCGACAGCAGGAAGGGCGCGAAGCGGTTGATCGCGTCCTGCTCGTAGTTTTGCGTGAACATGACGACACCAACCTGCCACGCGAGTCTGGTGGTGTCCGACAGCTTCACGGGAGCGCTCGCCGAGGATGCCAGGCGAAGTTCCTGACTGAACTGGCGCGCCTCTTCCGCGTTGTCGCGGGTCACGAGACTCAGGGGCGTGTAGTCAAGATCCGTCACATCCCGTGTCTCCCAGCGGAGGAGACCGGTCGTGGAGGAGACGCTCACGCGCGATCCCTCGTACCGCGCAAGGAGCGTGGCCGATGCCAGGTCGCGATTCTGGTGGCCCTCGAAGTCGCGCGCCACAGTGAAGGGATTTTGTCGCAGTCCGGCGAGGTCGCTCAGGGTGTAGTCACCATCGCGCGACCGCTCGCCACTGATGATCAGACGCGTTTCCCACTGCGCCGTCGGCGTCCAGAGCAACTGCGCCTTGCCGAATGTGCCTTTGCGGTCATCGATCGTGTTGCCCGTGAGGCTGTTGGTCGTGAAGCCGTCACGTTCGCCATGGCCGATGGCCACGCCCAGCGCGAGCGTCCTCGTGAGCGGACCAGACACGGAACCTCGAATCTCGCGGCTGCCGTTGTCGCCCAGCGGCGCCAGGAACCGGCCGGTCCACCCGTTGAGCGACGGCCGGGCCGATGAGATGTTCACCAGGCCCCCGAGCGTGTTGCGGCCGAAGAGCGCGCTCTGCGGTCCGCGCACAAACTCGATCTGCGCCACATCGATGAGCTCCATGCTTGACGCGTTCGCATTGAGCACAGGGACGCCGTCCACGAAGGTCGTAATCGCCGGATTGGCGGGGCTTGATCCGAGGCCGCGAAAACGCGCATTGCTCAACTTGCGCGCGGTGAACTCGGTGAAGATCGAGTTGGGCGCCACCAGTGCCGCGTCGCTCACAATCGACACACCCGCACGCACGAGACTCTCCGTGGTGACGGCCGTGAGACTGACGGGCAAATCCTGCGCTTTGGCCGGCTCTTTCTGCGCGGTCACCGTCACCGTGGGCAGCGTGACGGTGGGCGGGTTCTGCGGAGTGGTCGCGCTCGTGGTCTGCGCGACGGCGGGTGAAACAGCGGTCGCGGCGAGCGCAACCGTGAACGAAATCCAGACTAAAGCACTCTTCGACATCCGGTAATTATACGAGGCCCCCGGTATAATCCGCCCCCATGAGATATCTGAGGCTCTTTCTGTGCGCCGCCGTGGCTGTGGCTGGTGTGTCCCTGCAGGCCCAGCGCCCGATAGTGGGCAACCAGATCCGTCGTTTCGTCACGGTGGACGCTCCGGTCGTGGCGTTGACCCACGCCCGCGTCCTTGACGGCACCGGCGCACCTGCGCGCAGTGACCAGACGTTGATCATCAGGGACGGAAAGATCGCCGCGCTCGGTGCCAGCGCCTCCACCCCGGTGCCCGACGGCGCGACCGTCATCGATCTCACGGGCAAAACCGTGATGCCCGGCATGGTGATGGTGCACGAGCATCTCTACTATCCGACCGGGCCTGGTGTGTACGGCCAGCTCGGCGAAAGTTTTGTGAATCTCTATCTCGCCGGTGGCGTGACGACGATGCGCACGGGGGGGAATGTGAATGGCTTCATGGACATCAACATGAAGAAGCTCATCGACGCAGGGAGCAAGGCCGGTCCCTGGATCGACGCCACGGCACCCTATCTCAACGGGCCCAATAGTTTTCAACAGATGCGCGAGCTCAAGGGCGCAGACGATGCCCGGCGGCAGGTCAATTATTGGGCGGACGAGGGGGCGACCTCGTTCAAGGCGTATATGGCCATTACGCGCGCGGATCTCGGCGCGGCCATTGATGAAGCGCACAAACGCGGATTGAAGGTGACGGGGCATCTGTGTTCGGTCACGCTTTCGGAAGCGGCCGACCTTGGCATCGACAATGTCGAACACGCATTCATGGCGTCCACGGATTTTGTCGCAGACAAAAAACCCGACACGTGTCCCGGGCAGGGCGCTGGGCAGCGCACCATCGCGGAGTTGAGCCCGTCCGATCCGCGCTTCCTCGCGCTCGTGAAAAAATTGATCGACAAAGACGTGACGCTCACGACCACGCCGACGGTGTTCGAGACCTTTACTCCAGGCCGCCCGCTGCCTCCCGGCCTCGAAGTGCTGGTGCCGCAGCTGCGGGAGCAGTTCGAGCGTGGTCATGCCAGCACGGCCAAGAGCACCACGTCGGTCTACACGAAGCTGTTTCCCAACGGCCTCGCGCTCGACCTCGCGTTTTTCCGCGCCGGCGGCAAACTCGTCGCCGGCACCGATCCGACCGGAGGCGGCGGTGTGGTGCCGGGTTTCTCGAACCAGCGAACGATTGAGTTGCTCGTGGAGGCCGGGTTCACGCTCCCGGAGGCCATCCGCATCGTGACCTTGAACGGTGCGGAGTACCTCGGCCGCGCGGCGCAGGTCGGCTCGCTGGTGGTGGGCAAGCAGGCCGACATTGTGGTGCTGGCGGGCGATCCGACCACCACGATCGGCGATGTGCGGAAAGTGGAGACCGTGTTCAAGGGCGGTATCGGGTTTGATTCGGCCCGTCTGATTGCGAACGTGGCCGGGCGTGTCGGTATCTTCTGAGCAAGGCCGGATGGGCCTTTGGTGAGTCCTATTGTTGACTTGTTGACGCCGCCCGGGGCCGAATCAGGGTCCGAATTCGAAGGGTTCCCTCAGCCCGCTTCGGATGGTAAGGTAGTCAAGGTTTTTGGACATTTGGGGGATTAACCATGGAGCGTGTGAAGCATGACTGAATCGCGATTGGTCGCGGTGCTGCTGGCGACGGCCGGCGCAACCGCTGTGACCTTGGTGGCCCTGCTCGATCCCTTTGGCGCGGGCCTTTCGCGTGAACCGCAACATCATGACGTCGTGCTGACGAGGGATGTGGACATCGTGGACGCCCTGGTCCCCCGGAATGCCACACTCGAAAGTGTCCTCAAAAGCCATCCTGGTACTTCTCAATTCGCAGATTCAATCGTTGGCGCGGTGCGTGGAGTCTTCAACCCGCGCCACCTGCAGGCCGACCGCCCCTACCGTGTGACCACGACCCTGGACGGGTTGTTTCAAGAGTTCCGGTACCGGCTCGATGCCGACAAATTTCTCCGCGTCGCCCTGAAAGACGACAGCCCGGCCGGTGCGCCGGAGTTTGATGTCGAAGTGGTGCCGTATCCCAAAGAAGTCGTGACCGAGGCCGTTGAGGTGGAGATCACCTCGGCGCGTCCGTCACTCTGGGCCGCGCTCCAGGAGCAGGGCGAGAACATTCAGCTCGCGTTGCTGCTCGCCGATGCATTCTCCGGCGACGTCGACTTCAATTCAGATTTGCAGGACGGCGATCGATTCGAGGTGTTGTTCAGTCGCGTCCTGCGTGACGGGCAATTCTCCGGGTATGACGGCGTCAAAGCCGCGATGTATCACAGCGGCGGCCGCACCATCACGGCCATCCGGCACGAAGGTCCGGACGGGCGCATGAGCTGGTACGACGCGGACGGTCGTTCGCGCAAGCGTCAGTTCCTCAAGTCGCCGCTGGGTTTTGAACCCAGTGTCTCCTCGGCGTTCTCCAAGAGCCGGCTGCACCCGGTGCTCGGTATCTATCGCGCCCACAAGGGTGTGGACTACCGCGCGTCGTACGGCACGCCGGTGGTCGCGGTGACAGCGGGCACGGTGACCTCGGTGGGCTGGGCCGGCGGCGCGGGGCGTCGCGTGACGATTCGTCACCAGAGCGGCTACGAAAGCGCCTACTTTCACCTCTCCGCATTTGCGCCCGGGCTCAACGTCGGCGACCGCGTGGACCAGGGCCAGACGATCGGTCGCGTTGGCAACAGCGGCACCGTGACGGCCACCCACCTGCACTACGAACTTCAGAAAAACGGCACCCACGTGAACCCGGTAACAGAACACCGCAACATGCCGCCGGGAGTGCCGATTCCCGCCGACCAGATGCGGACCTTCGTGGTCACACGTGATGGCCTGCTCAGCACCATGCGGCAGGCGCTGTCGGCAGTGCCAGCGGTTGCGCCGGTTCCGTTCGGCCAATAAGGCACAATGGCCCACCTCTCACCGTTCCGGGCGCTTCGTCCTGCGCCCTCGGCAGCCTCGCACGTCGCCTCGGTGCCGTACGACGTCGTATCCACCGCGGAAGCGCGAGCCCTCGCCGCCGACAACCCCCTCAGCTTTCTGCGCGTGACCCGCTCGGAGATCGATCTGCCCGAGGGGGCCGATCCGTACGACCCCGCGGTCTACACATTGGCCGCACGGAACCTGCAATCTCTGGAAGCTGGTGCGCCGTTGGTGGAGGACGCCGCGCCGACGTTGTACTTCTACCGGCAGCAGATGGGTGATCACATCCAGACCGGCCTCACCGGCTGCTTCAGCGTGGACGAATACGAGCGCGACCTCATCAAGAAACACGAAAAGACGAGACCCGACAAGGAAGACGATCGCACGCGGCACATCATCGGCGTGCGCGCACACACCGGTGTGGTGTTTCTCACCTATCGAGGAGTCGACGCCGTGGACGCCGTCGCCACCCGCGTGTGCACGACCGAGCCCCTGTACGACTTCGCCGCGCCCGACGGCATTCGCCACACGGTGTGGACGGTACCGCCAACCGAGGTCAGCGAATTGGTCGCGTTGTTCGAGCACATCCCGGCGCTCTACATCGCTGATGGTCACCATCGTGCGGCCAGTGCCATGCGCGCCCGCGCCGCGCTTCGCGACCGTGGAGAACCTACCGCTGAGGCCGACAGGTTCATCGCGGTGGCGTTCCCGGATCGGCAACTCACCATTCTTCCGTACCACCGCATCGTCAAGGATCTGAACGGCCAGTCGGTGGAATCCTTTCTCGACGCGGTCCGATCGCGCATGGCCGTGCGCTCCGGCGGCCCCGTCCCTGCGCGTGCGAACGAAGTATCGATGTTTGTGGGCGGCCAGTGGTACGTGGTCACACTTCCACCGTCTCCCGCAGGGACGTCACACGCCGATTCACTCGCCGTGGCCGTGTTGCAGCGGGAAATTCTGACGCCCGTGCTTGGCATCGGCGACATCCGCACCGATAAGCGGATTGATTTCGTCGGCGGCGCTCGTGGCACCGGTGCACTCGAGTCCGCGGTGACTGATGGCCGCGCGGCCGTCGCGTTTTCGATGTACCCGGTGTCGGTCGATGATCTGCTGACAGTGTCTGACGCCGGCGACATCATGCCGCCAAAATCCACCTGGTTTGAACCCAAGCTGCGCGACGGTTTGCTCGTGCACAGAATCTGAGGTCCCATGTCCGTGCATCGCATCTACAACTTCTCGGCCGGCCCGGCCGTGTTGCCTCTGCCCGTCCTCGAAGAGGCCCAGCGGGATCTCATTGCGCTGCCCGGCGTCGGCATGTCGGTGATGGAGATCAGCCACCGCTCGAAACCGTTTGACGCAATCATCTCCAACGCCGTTGCGGACATGCGATCGCTTGCGGGCATTCCGGACAACTACAAGATCCTGTTTCTACAGGGCGGTGCGAGCCTCCAGTTTTCGATGGTGCCGATGAACCTGCTGACGACGGGCACGACGGCCGATTACATCGTGACCGGCGACTGGGCCAAGAAGGCGCTGAAGGAAGGCAAGAAGGTGGGGCAGACCACCATCGCGGCGTCAACCGAGGACACCAACTTCAACCGGATTCCCACTCAGGCCGAAC
>JBKJTD010000107.1:0-2748 GCA_046590915.1 Vicinamibacterales bacterium | reverse complement strand
AACTGTGGGCGCCATCCGACGCTCTCGCGCAGGCGCCGGGCACCGGTCACCAGGCGGTCCGGTTCGCGCATGGGAATGGCACCGAGCTCGATCAGATCAGGTCGGCCCAGTCGTTGTGCGAGGCCTGCGATGACGTCGCCCACCGTATGTGGATCACCTGACGCGATGTTGATCACGCCAGTGGCGCGGCTGGCGGCGACCGACATGAGCGCACCAGCGACATCCTCGACGTGCAGGAAGTCGCGGACCTGCCGACCGTGTGAACACGGGGCCGTGTTCCCGTTCCGCAACGCGAGGGCAATCGACGGCACGAGTCGCGCCGGGTATTCGTGGCCGCCAAATAACAGAAAGACCCGACACCACGTGGACAGGAACGTGTCAGTCTCGTGCGCCAGCACGGCGCGCGCCGCCGCCAGTTTTGCCGCGCCATACGGCGTCGCCGGCTCTTCGGGCGTGCTGTGTTCCTCGAGCTCGCCCGATCCGGTCCAGTCGTACTCAGCGCACGAACCGACACCGACAAACCGGCGCACACCGTGCGCGCGTGCGGCCTCGGCCAAGGCGGCGGTGCCGTCGGCCCAGAGTGCATTGTCCGGCGAGGTCCAGTACACGCCAGGCGTGGCTTCCCAGGCGAGGTGCATCACCAGATCCGGTCGCGTCTGGGCAATGAGGCGCCGGGCCTGATCCGGGCGGCGCAGATCGGCATCGGCGCGTCCTGGTGTCATCACGGTGTGTCCGTGCAGGAGTAACAGGGGCGTCACATGACGACCGATGTAGCCTGACGCGCCGGTCACCAGGACACGCACGGTTCGTGTTACCTGGCGAAATCCGGGAACGTCGCGTCCCGCTCGTGAATCATGGTGGGCTCGCCCAGTGGCCACGTGATACCAAACGCCGGATCGTTGTATCGCGCCCCGCGCTGCAGCGGAGGGGCGTATCCCTTGGACACGAAGTAGAAGACCTCGGTGTCATCAACGAGCGTCTGATAGCCGTGCGCACACCCGGGCGGCATACAAAGGATGCGCCGGTTGTCGTCCGTCAGTTCGAGACCCACCCATTGGCAATAGGTGGGGGAGTCGGGTCGCAGGTCGACGGCGACGTCATAAATGGCGCCACGTGTGACGCGCACCGTCTTGTGTTCCCACATCGGATCGGCCTGCCAGTGCATGCCGCGAATGGTGCCTTTGTGATGGTTGAACACAAACATGCACTGCGCGATGTCAGTGGACAAGCCGTGCGCGGCAAATTCGTCGGGCATCCAGGCGCGTGTGAACGACCCGCGGTCGTCAGGGAACGTGTCGCACTCGACCACGAACACGCCGCTGAGTTTTGTTTCCGTAAATTGCACTTACCGAATCTCCACGCGCGGGACGGGAATGATGAACTGGCCCCCGCGCTCTCGATACGTCGACTGTTGCGCCAGAATTTCATCGGCAAAATTCCACGCGAGCAGCACCGTGGCGTGCGGTTGCCGTTCGACGAGTGCCTCGGCTGGCAGAATCGGCAAGTGGGTCCCTGGCGTGTACTTGCCGTGTTTGTACGTGCTGCGGTCGGCGACAAAGTCGAGGTCCTTGTCGGTGAGTCCGCAGAAATTCAGCAGGGTGTTGCCCTTGGCCGCCGCGCCATACGCCGCCACACGCGCACCGGCCGCACGCATCGTACGCACGGTGCGCACCAGGTCTTCGCGGATCCGTGAGGCATCGGCGGCAAACTGGTCGTAGCGTGAGGGGCGGTCGATGCCCCACTCGCGTTCTTCCTCAAGCAGCGCAGCCACGGATGGTGACGCCGGCGCGCCTGCGTGTTCGGCAAACACCCGGAGGGACCCGCCGTGGGTGGACAGCCGCTCGACGTCCACGATGGCCAGCCCGTGATCGGCAAACAGTCGCACCAGCGCTGTGAGTGAGAAATAACAGAGGTGCTCGTGATAAATCGTGTCGAACTCGCCGTGATCGATCATGTCGCGCACGTACGGGGCTTCGACCACCACGACACCCCGACGTGCCAGGAGCGTGGAAAACCCTGCCACCACGCCCGTGAGATCCGGAACGTGCGCGAGTACGTTGTTGGCATGGATGACGTCAGCGGTCTTGCCCTGCGCCCGCAGTTCTTCCGCGAGTTCGCGACCGAAGAACCGCACGACCGACGGAATGCCGCGCTCTTCAGCCACCGCGGCGATATTCTCGGCGGGTTCAATGCCGAGCACCGGCACACCGGACGCCTTGTAGTGTTGCAGCAGATACCCGTCGTTGCTGGCCACTTCGACGACCAGGGACTGCGGCGTCAGACCACGATCGGTGACCAGCCGATCGGCGATCCGTTTGGCGTGGGCCACCCAGGCGTCGGAGAACGACGAAAAATACACGTAGTGCGAGAACAGCCGCTCGGGCGGCACACTCAACGTGATCTGCACCAGCGAGCAGGTGCGGCACACGACCAGATCCAGCGGAAACGCTGGTTCGTCGAGGGTGAGGTCGGCTTCACTCAGCAGCGCATTCGCCAGGGGCGTGCGGCCAAGCGACAGGACGGGATGAAAGTCAGCCCCACCGCAGATGCGGCAGCGCAGCGAGGAGGGGATTACCACGTCTTCCATGGTGCTGTGTCGTGTTCCCAGAGTTGGTTGAGGGCCTGCAGGTCACGATACGTGTCCATGCAGCGCCAGAAGTTGTCGTGTTGAAACAAGGTGAGCTGGCCGTCGGCCGCCAGCCGTTCGAGGGGCTCGGCTTCGAAGGGGGTGTCGTCGCCGGCGATGAG
>JBKJTD010000041.1:0-5671 GCA_046590915.1 Vicinamibacterales bacterium | reverse complement strand
ATATGATCAGTGTCGCCGCCCTTCGGATGCAGCAGTTTGGCGTGCAATTCTATCAGGCTTCCCTGACAGCCAAAGACATCGACAAACTCGTCCGCTTCGAGGTCCTCGACTACGGGGACCGCGGTCAGCAGACGGGGGTGCGTGGCGCGGCTCGTCAGAGCAAGGTCAGATGGGATCTGCTCGAACGTCGTATCGCCGCGACGGACAAGGCGTATCAGCGCCAAATCATCAGAAAGAAGATCGACGAACTCGTCGGCTATTACGAGCAGTGCCGCCAGGCCCGTGACCTGCCGTCAATTGCCGGCGCGGTCATCATCTCGTGCGACGAGCCGCTCAAGTTTGACGCGATACCAGGCGAGCCGTCACTGGGCATCCTCAAAGTCCCGGAGCGCGAAGGCATCCTCCGAGCCATCGACGGCCAGCATCGCCTTCTCGCGCTGCATGCAGGCATCGACCAGTTTGGCGACGAGCCGTTCACCGTGCCAGCCGTGATCTTCGACCGTCTGCCGGAAGATCACGTCGTGCAGATGTTTGTCACGATCAACGCGAAGCACACGCGGCTGAATGCGTCACATCTGGTGTCGCTCTCAGGCCGCCAGCTGTATCGCGATGAAAATCTTGCTGTGGCGCACGACGTCGTACGCGCGCTCAGCGAGAAGGAAGATTCCCCGCTCTACGGCGACATCAAGTTGCTCGGCGTGGGTCACGGACGTGTCGCACAGGCGCCGCTCGCGCAGGAACTCAAGAAGCTATTTTCAACCGACGCGTTTGGCACCGGCAAAAAGGCGGATGAGTTCCGTGACGAAGCGACCCGTTTCTTCGTGAACTACTTCAAACAGGTCGCAGTCGTGTTCACTGCTGCCTGGAACGGCCGCAAGTATTCGATCCGCACGGCCCCGGCCCTGCGCGCGTTCATTCGTGTGGCACCAGATATCGTCAAGCACCTCGACCAGCAGCGCGCCGATCGAGCCGACTTCCGCGCCATCGGCCGCATCATCGCCCCATGGGGCCGCCGCATCGGCGACCTGCGCTTTGAAACCGACGGCGCCTGGAAGCGTTCAGGCTCGACGGTGGATCAGCTCGCAAAGGAACTGCGCCTCGCGCTGCAGTACCCGGAAGGGGCGATTGGATAGGGAAGTGCTTGAGCGGGTGCTCAGGTTTGTGCTCGGAGTGTGCTCAACAAGTGCACTTGCCGAGCACTCCTTGAGCACTCACTTGAGCACCCATCAAGCACCTCCATCTAACTAAAAAAAAGGCCCGCTTTCGCGGACCTTTTAGGTGAATCACCCGACTCCCCAGCTCCTTGCGGCGCATGCCGCAAATTCAGGCGATTCGCAGCTCTTATCAGCAAGAGCCGTGCCTATTGCGACGCGTGGGTTCTCACAGGAAAGTGGGCAATCCGCCTGACGAATCAGGCAAAATCTGCATCCTGAATCGTGCCAGTCCTTACGCTTTTGAGGGTGGGTCGAGCGACCCTGTCACTTTGGCGATGAGCCCGGTCGTCGCGGTTTCGGCCGTGATCGCCTAGCCAACCAGAGTTTCGGTGCGCAGGAACACACGGCACGAATCGAACCCGGGACCTTGGACCCTGTCGAACCCTGGACCGTAGCCCCCCTGGACCCCTAAAATCCGTGTCGTGTCTTCACGTTTGGGAATTGATACCGGTGGCACCTTCACCGATTTTGTCCAACTCACCCCTGCCGGGCTCATCGTCCACAAGCAGCGGTCCACGCCGGATGACCCGTCGCGGGCCATTCTGGAGGGTATTCACCGCCTGACCGGGGGCGACGGCAAGGCGGAGGTGGTGCATGGCTCCACCGTGGCGACCAATGCGGTACTGGAGCGCAAGGGTGCCAGGGTTGCGCTGGTGGCGACCAAGGGATTTGAGGACGTGCTGAAGATCGGGCGGCAGACCAGGCCCGAGCTCTACAACGTGTTTGTGGCGCCAAGGCCGCCGCTGGTGGAGCCGCACCTGACGTTTGGCATTGCCGAACGACTCGACGCCTCAGGTGCCGTGCTTGAGGCGGTGGTGGAAGATGACGTCGACCAGCTGGCGAGGATGCTGCACGACCGCAAGGTGGAAATGGTGGCGGTGTGTCTGCTGCACTCCTACGCCAACCCGGTGCACGAGCAGCTGGTGGCGACGCTCCTGCGCCAGTCCGGCCTGACCGTATGCACATCTCACGAGGTGTTGCCCGAGTATCGCGAGTTCGAGCGCTGGAGCACCACGGTCGTCAACGCCTACGTGACGCCGCTCATGGAGCGGTATCTCAAGACGCTCGAGGAATCCTTGAGGTCCAGGGTCCAACAGGGCCTGGGGTCCAGGGTTCACGGACCGGGGGCCGCGGGCACGAACCGCTTGTCGATCATGCAGTCGAACGGTGGGTGCATCTCGGCTGCGGCGGCTCGCGCGCAGGCCGTGCGCACGGTGTTGTCGGGGCCCGCCGGCGGCGTGGTGGGTGCGAAGGCCGTTGCTGAAGCGGCGGGGCTGAGACGGGTCATCGGATTCGACATGGGGGGCACGTCGACCGACGTGAGTCTCATTGACGGCGCGATCGGGCGGACCACGGACTCACGGGTCGGTGATTTTCCTGTGCGTCTTCCAGTGATCGACATTCACACCGTCGGTGCCGGTGGCGGGTCGATCGCGTACCTGGACACTGGCGGGGCGCTCCGCGTGGGCCCTCGCAGCGCGGGCGCGACGCCAGGGCCGGTCTGTTACGGTGTCGGCGAGGAGTTGACGGTCACCGACGCCAACCTGCTGCTTGGGCGCCTGGATCCCGAATACTTCCTCGGCGGTCGCATGATGATCGACCGCCCGCGCACCGAACGGGTGGCTGCCGCGTTGGCGCAGCGCACCAGGTTGACGATCCCGGAACTCGCGGAAGGGATCGTGCGCGTGGCCAACGCCAATATGGAGCGTGCGATTCGCGTCGTGTCGGTGGAACGTGGTCACGATCCACGCAAGTTCGCACTGGTCGCCTTTGGTGGTGCCGGGGGCATGCACGCGTGTGAGATCGCCGCACAGTTGCAGATGTCCACCGTGATGGTGCCTCGCCACGCGGGTGTGCTCTCAGCTCTCGGGATGCTCGTGGCCGACGTGACGAAAGACTATTCGGCCAGTGTGCTCAAGGCCAGTGCGTCGTTGTCTCTCAGGGATCTGGAACGCGCGTGCGCGCCGCTGGTCGAGGCGGGGTGGAGTGAACTCACGTCGGAAGGGTTCGGGCCGAGGCAGCAGGTCATTACCCGCAGCGTGGATGTGCGGTACGTCGGTCAATCATTTGAAATCACGTTGCCGCTGACGGCCGACTATCGCACGGTGTTTGACCGCGAACACGGTCGCACGTACGGCTACTCCAATCCAGCACGCGCGACTGAAGTCGTCAATGTGCGCGTCACCGCGACAGGTGTAACCGCCAAACCCACCCTGCCGTTCACGCGTATTCGCAAGGCCGTCAAGCCGTCATCGTCAGCCATTCGGCCAGGGCGATTCGGGGGAAAGACCACGAAGGTGGCATTTCATCGGTGGGAATCTCTGGCCCCAGGCTCAGCCGCGAGTGGCCCCGCCGTCATTGCGGGCGGAGAAGCGACGGTGGTGATTGCTCCGGGATGGTCGTTCAAGGTCGATGGATTTTCCAACATCATTGCCACGAGGGGACGCCGATGACACCCAACCCGATTGAGTTCGAGGTGTTCAAGAATTTGTTCCTCTCCATTGCGGAAGAGATGGGCGTTACGCTGTGCCGCACCGGCTTCTCTCCCAACATCAAGGAACGCCTGGACTATTCGTGCGCCGTGTATGACGCGAAGGGCAACACAATCGCGCAGGGCGATCACATGCCCGTGCATCTCGGGGCGATGCCGTTGTCGGTGCGCGCAGCGATTGACTCCGTGGCGATGGAGCCCGGCGACATCGTGATGCTCAACGACCCGTTCCAGGGTGGCACCCACCTGCCCGACATCACGCTTGTCTCACCCGTGTTTCTGACAAAGGAGAAGACCCCGGCGTTTTATGTCGCCAATCGCGCGCACCACTCCGATGTAGGCGGCATGAGTCCAGGGTCGATGCCGGTCGCGCGCGAAATTTTCCAGGAGGGGCTGATCATCCCGCCAGTGACGCTTGTTCGGCGCGGCGAGATCGTGCGGGATGTAATGGCGCTGCTGCTCGCCAATGTGCGCACTCCTGATGAACGTGAGGGCGACATCGCCGCGCAGATCGCGGCCAACCGCGTGGCCGAGACTCGTCTGCGCGAGGTCGTGGCGCAGTACGGCAAGCCGGCGACGCTGCGGTACGCGTCTGCGCTCCAGGACTACACCGAGCGTGTCGTGCGTCATGCGATCACGCAGATTCCCGACGGCGTCTACGGCTTTGAAGACGCGCTTGATGACGATGGGTTCGGGTCGGGTCCGGTGGCCATCAAGGTGTCCATCACCATCAGGAAGGATCGCGCGATTGTGGACTTCACCGGCTCGGCGCCGCAGGTCACCGGCAGCGTCAACGCGAACTATGCGATCACGTTGTCGGCCTGTCTCTACGCGTTCCGTTGTCTGGTGCAAGACGATGTGCTGTATAACGCCGGTGTCGGTCGGCCAATTCAGGTGATAGCGCCGGAAGGGTCCATCGTGAACGCTCGTCGGCCTGCCGCAGTGGCAGGCGGCAACGTGGAAACGTCGCAGCGCATCACCGATGTCGTGCTCGGTGCGCTGGGAAAATCGCAACCAGACCGGTGGCCGGCCGCCAGCCAGGGCACGATGAACAATGTGACGCTTGGGGGCACCGACCCACGCACCGGTCGCAGGTTTGCCTACTACGAGACCATGGGCGGCGGCATGGGCGGCCGGAAGGGGATGGCCGGGTTGAGCGGTGTGCACACGCACATGAGCAACACGCGCAACACGCCGTCGGAGGCGATCGAACACTATCTGCCTGTGCGCATTCGTCGATACGGCCTGCGGGAGGGCAGTGGCGGCAAGGGCGCCGCACCCGGCGGGGAGGGGCTCGTTCGTGAATACGAGATGCTGACTGAAACGTCAGTGACGCTTCTCACCGATCGCCGCGTCGGCTCGCCGTACGGTGTGTTGGGCGGCAAACCCGGCGGCAAGGGCAGGAACACGCTGATTCGTGATGGCGTCGAACAGCCGTTGCCGGGTAAGGTTCAACTCACACTCAAGGCCGGCGATCGGCTGCGCATCGAAACGCCGGGCGGTGGCGGCTATGGAGAGTAGTGAGTAACTGATGTTTGATTGGTGGACCAGCGCTGACAGAACCGCGAAGCGGGCCCTGGTGGCCGCATCGCTCGGATGGATGCTCGATTCATTCGACGTGATGTTGTACGCGCTGGTGCTGGTCTCGGTCCGAGCCGACCTCGGCATGGACAGTCAGACGGCCGGCTTCCTGCAGTCGCTCACCTTGATTGCATCAGCAGTCGGCGGACTCCTGTTTGGTGTGTTGGCCGACAAGTGGGGACGCACCCGGGCATTGATGCTGAGCGTGCTGCTCTATTCGATCTTCACCGCAGCGTGTGGGTTTGCGCAGACGGTGCAGCAGCTCGCCGTCTTCCGCATCTTCCTGGGTCTGGGCATGGGTGGCGAGTGGGCCAGTGGTGCCGCCCTGGTCTCTGAAACCTGGAAGGCCGAACACCGCGGCAAGGCGCTGGGGTTCATGCAGAGT
>JBKJTD010000459.1:0-11374 GCA_046590915.1 Vicinamibacterales bacterium | reverse complement strand
CAGTACGCCATCGCCGGCCAACGCGGGTATCTCGTGGTCGGAACAGACCATGCTGCCGAGGCGGTAACGGGCTTCTTCACGAAGTACGGCGACGGTGGCAGCGATGTGCTGCCGATTGGCAACCTGCTCAAGAGTGAAGTCCGGGCGATGGCCAAAGAGCTCGGCGTGCCGGATCCCATCATCGACAAGGCCCCGTCAGCTGGCTTGTGGATCGGGCAGACCGATGAAGCCGAAATGGGCTTCACCTACGAAATGCTCGAGCATTACCTCACCACCGGCCCCGCCGCCGTGCCGGCTGACGTCGCCAAGCGGATCGAATCCCTGCAGAAAGGCTCCGCGCATAAGCGCAGAACCGCCCCAACTCCACCCAACCTCTGACGACAGCTCACTTTGAGCGTCTTTCAGAGCATATTCAACATGGGGGTCATGAAGATCCATGGGGCTGAGAATTGGCCAGCCGCCTATCTGACGGCGTGGGAACGGCGAGGTTCCGCGCCGCCTTCCACTGTCCCTTTGGCCGTGTTCACGAGAGCCACCGCCGCATAGCCCTGTCCCACTTCGCCCTTGCGCGTGATCTTTGCGAAGGCATGGCCCATTGCCTCCAGTTGTGACAACAGTGCGCGCGGGAAGCGATCCTCGATCTGCACACGCGAACCAGTCGGCGCATTGCCGATGAGCATGCGCGGTGCTTCGATCGCGCGCTGCGCACCCAGTCCGCCATCGACGACGTTCAGGATGATCGAATAGACAGACGCGGGGATCCACGCATTGCCGGCCGCACCGACGGCGAGCTTCGGCACAAATCCAGGGATGCCGTAACTGCCGGGGTCCACCTCGTTGGGCGCAAACAGCAGCGTTGGAACACTCGTCGACGAGTGGCGCTGAAGCGGAAGCATCGACCCGTAGCCAGTGCCCCGTCCTCCGCGAAAGTGGTCGTTGTAGAGGAAGCCAAGGCCCTTCGACACGTAGAAGTTGCCGCCCCACGTGGAGAGCGTCTGCGTAATCGCCACCATGTTGCCGTCGGCATCTGCCGCTGCGAAGGACGTGGTGCCGGTCTGGATCTCTGTGGTCCAGGGGTCCTGGGGTCCAGGGGTCCAAGGGTCCAGGGGTTCGGGCCCGCCACGGCCTCGTCCGTCACCCGGCGGCACGACGTACGCTTTCGCGGGGTTGATCAACTTGAAGCGCTCAAGGGCATGGCCGGGTTCGAGATGGGTGCCGAGGTTGATCGGCCAGCGTTCCGGGTCGGCGATCTGCGCGCCGCCATCACGGACTCGCCACGCTTCAATGGCATAGTGCAGGTAGTCAGCGTCATTGAAGATCGTGGCGCCTGGCTTTGGCGTGTAGTTGTCAAGGATCTGTAACGTCTCGATAAGCGTCAATCCGTTGGACACCGGAGGCGGCACCGAATACACGAGGTGGCCGCGGTATTTTCCGGCGAGCGGCTTGCGCTCCATGGCGCGATATTGGGCAAGATCCTCCAGTGACAGGATGCCTCCGTTGGCCGCCATGTCGTCGGTAATGCGTTTCGCTATGCTGCCGCGATAGAACGACTGGCCGCCTTCCTTCGCGAGGACCTTTAGCGTCTCGGCGTAGTCCGTGTTGATGAAGCGGTCCCCGGCTTTGGGGACGCGGCCACCGGGCAGATAAATCTTCGCGGCCTCTGGGTACTTCGCAAACCGATCGCGTCCGACCGCGATGGTCGTCGGCAGGGCTTCATCCAGAATGTAGCCCTGCTCCGCCAGCTCGACCGCCGGCGCGAGAATCTGTTCCCACGTGACCTTCTTGCTGCCGTACTGCCGGAACAGCAGATCCAGACCGGCGACCACGCCGGGGATGTTCGCCACCGTCGGGCCGTCACCCGCGGTACGCTGCCCGTTCGGTCCAAAAATCTTCGGATTATCGAACGTCGCTCGCGCCGGCGTCATGTCCTTGTATTCGATGACGATGGGCTCGGACATCCCTTTGAGAAACAAAATCGCCTGCCCATCACCACCAATGCCCGATGCATCAGGCTCCACGACCCCAAGCGCAAACGACGTGGCGACAATGGCGTCGACGATGTTGCCGCCGAGCTCGAGCATGCGGGCGCCCGCAGCGGATGCCAGCGGATGTCCGGACGCAATCACGCCGGTGGGTTTTTCCACGACGGGTTTGATGAGGGGCTGCGCTGCCACCAAACGGTCAACCACGTCCTCCACCTCATGCGCGTCTTTGGCGGCAAGCGCTGCCGGGCGATGGGTGGCGCGGAGCCGGTCCCACTCTGCCGCCGATGCACCCTCACGGTAATAGAGCGACCTGAGCGTCTGCCACACCCGATCAAACTGCCCGACCCACTGCCCGTCCGCGACGGGTGGTGCCGCGAGTGCGCGCGCACCCGCATCAACGGCACGAGGTGCGGGCACTCGCCATAGCTGCAGCGTTTCCGGATCCACGAACGCCGCCGGGGCATCGTCATCATTGCGATCAGGATTGCCATTGTAGGTGCCACCTGGCGCCGCCTCCGTGGCGATCAGCATCGTCTGCCCGTCCGGAGACCAGGCCGATACACCGGCGTGCCGCGATGCGAGTTGTGTCAGAGGCTGAGCCGCAGGTGCGCCACCGCCACGACCGCCGGGGCCGCCACCACCGGCCGCTGGCGCAGCCTCAGATGCAGCGACCTCTGCGACCCACACACCAGCGCCCTGACCGGTACGCGAGGCGCCAAACGACACGCGGGCGCTGTCGGGCGCCCAGGAGGGCCACCTCTCAGGGCCGCCCCCGCGGGTCACACGAACGGTTGGTCCCTCGCCCTCAAGTGGACGCACGAAGACATCCACCGAATCACCCGACTCAAGATCGCGATCGGACAAGAACACGACACGTTTTCCATCCGGCGAGATGCGGCCGGCCCATTCACTACTGTCATCAGGTGTGATCTTTTTCGGCGTGCCGCTTCCGTCCGCGCTCACGAGCGCCAGATGCCACTCGGGGCCGGCATCCCGATGCGAAATCAACAGGTGGCCATCACGCGTCCACGAGGGCCAGCGTTCGTCACCGGACAATGCAGTGACCCTGCGAGCCTCGCCGCCGCCCGCGGGTGCCACGTACACGTCGAACGATCCAGCCGTGTCGGCAGCGAAGGCGATGTGTTTGCCGTTCGGCGACCACGCCGGGTCACGCTCGCTGATCCATGCGCTGTCCGAGGTAACCACGCGCTTGGCGTCGCGACCATCCGGAGTCATAGTCCAGACGCGCTCGAGCCAGGACACCGCGATGCGGCGTCCGTCAGGAGAAAACGCGGGATCGCGCATGCCGGTCAGCGCGACCGGCGTCTGCGCAGAGAAGGCTGTGATGGCGAATGTGGTGACGGCGGCGAGGCCGAACGACAGGCGAATCAACCGGGCACGTGACATGCCCAGATGATAGTTGACAGCGGGACACAGCCGGCTGTGAGAGTTCTCACATGGAGACCATCGGGCTCCATGTTGAGAAAAACCGATTAGCGAGTTTTGACAGCCCGCACGATGGCCGCGGCCGAGATGCCGTACCGTTCGAGCAGTTCGTCCGGTTCACCACTGCGTGGAATCTCGCGCACCGCGAGACGCTGCACGCTGAAGCCCTGATCCCAGACGGCTTCCGACACGGCGTCACCGAGACCGCCCTGCGCGTAGTGATCTTCGACCGTGAGAATGCGCCCGCCGGATGCCTTGCCTGCGGCAATGATCCCGTCGCGATCGATCGGCTGCAGACAATACGCGTCCACGACACGAATGGCGATACCGTCTTTCGCCAGCAGTTCGTGCGCCTTGAGCGCCTCAAACAACGTGACACCCGCGCCGATCACCGTGGCCACGTCCTTGTCGCTCTGGCGCACGACTTTTGAACCCCCAACCGGGAATCGTTCATCCGTCGAGTAGATCACCGGCGTCTTGGGACGCGAGCTGCGGATGTACACGGGGCCAGGCGTGGCGGCGGCGACGGCGACCAGCCGTTCGGCGCACACCGCGTCGGATGGATACAACACGGTGCAATTGGGCACCGCGCGGGCCATCGCGAGATCCTCGAGGGCCATCTGCGACGGGCCGTCTTCGCCAATCGACACACCGGCGTGGGATCCGCACAGCTTGATGTTCAGCATCGAGATGCCGGCCATCCGGATGAAGTCGGCGCCACGTTCAAGGAAACACGCGAAACTCGATGGATACGCGATCGCACCGCGTGCAGCCAGGCCCATCGCCGCACCAATCATGGCCTGCTCGGCAATAAACGCCTGGTAGAACCGCTCTGGAAACAGCTTCTCGAACCGGTCGCTGAACGTGGAATTTTTCACGTCGGCATCGAGCGCGACGATGCGGTTGTCGAGGGCGCCCAGGGCGGCCAACGCCGTGCCGTACGCTTCACGCGTGGCGACCAGGTCACCCATCTTGTAGCCGGGCGCGGGCATCGCGGCGACAAAATCGGGCAACGCCCCTTCCGACCGGCGAGTCGCCGGCTTGGCAATCACCGGCGCCGCATCCGATGTCGGAATCATCTGCGCCTTCAGTTCTGCAAGGGCCGCATCGGCCTCGGCACCCTTCTTGAGTACCTTGCCGTGCCAGTTGTCCTTGTTCTCGAAAATTGCACAACCCTTGCCCTTGAACGTGCGCGCCACGATCATCGTCGGGCGTCCGCTCATGCCGCGCGCTTCGGCGAGCGCGGCCCGGATTTCGGAGATGTCGTGGCCGTCGATGATGACCGCGTGCCACCCGAAAGCGCGGTACCGCGTCGCAAACGCGTCCACGTCGTGCCCGAACTGGGTGGCGCGGCTCTGACCGAAGGCGTTGACGTCGGTGATTGCACACAGATTGTCGAGGCCGTGGTTGGCGGCCATCTGGGCGGCTTCCCACACGGAGCCCTCGGCGCTCTCGCCATCACCAAGCATCACGTATGTGCGGTAATCGGACCCGATCCGGCGTGCGTTGAGGGCGATGCCCACCGCCGCCGCCAGTCCCTGGCCCAGTGACCCTGTCGCGACGTCCACAAATGGCAGCCTCGGCGTCGGGTGCCCTTCCAGATCAGAGGTGATCTTCCGGAGGTCCATGACATCCTCGCGCGGGAACGCGCCGGCAGCGGCCCACGCGGCATACAAAATCGGCGCAGCGTGGCCCTTGGACAACACGAACCGATCGGCCTCCGGATGCTGGGGATCCTTCGGGTCGAACCGGAGTTCGTCGAAGAACAGCACCGACAGAATGTCCGCGGCAGACAGGCAGGTCGTCGGATGGCCGGACCCCGCTTCCGTCGTGGACCGCACCGAGTCGATGCGCAGTTGCGTAGCCAGATTGTGGAGGGCGGTATTGGATGGAGGAGTCATGCGCGTGCGAGCGTCAGTCTACTGTACGCGTGACATAATCGCAGTACAAATGCCGGCCTTACGCGTGGTCTCTCTGGCTCTTATTGCACTCTGGATCGGCGGGCTCGCGGTGCTGGGCCTGGTGGCGGCTCCAGCCATCTTTCGCGTGCTGGAAGCCAACGACCCAATCGCCGGTCGCACATTGGCCGGGCTGCTGTTCGGAGACATTTTTGCAAATTTCCAGCGGATCGCCTGGGGCTTCGGCGGTGCGCTGCTGGCTCTGCTCGGCATTCGCGCCGCGCTTGGGCCCCGACCGCGCCGCCTCGCCGTGCAGTTCGGACTCGTAATCGGTATGCTTGCCGCGAGTGCGGTGACCGGATTGTGGCTCAGCCCGCGGATCGAGACTTTGCGGGCCGACCACACGACGACGATGGCGGCGTTGCCAGACTCCGATGTCCGCAAGGTGGAATTCGGACGATTGCACGGTGTCTCCAACGGCCTGATGGTGCTGACGCTGATGGCCGGTTTATGTGTGTTCTGGATCGAATCGCGAGAGTGACATGACAACAACCACTGCCACCCTGCTCACCGAAATTCGCGCGGCCATCAGTGACGCCCCTGATGCGAACGCGGCGATGACCGTCGCCGTCGCCCTGCTCAAGGCACAGCTTCCGCACTATTCATGGGTCGGCATTTACCTGCTTGAAGGCGACACCCTCGTGCTCGGCCCCTATCTGGGCAAACCGTCGCCGCACACCCGCATTCCGCTGGGCCAGGGTATCTGTGGCGCCGCCGCGACCGAAAAAGCCACGATCATCATTGACGATGTAAACGCAGACCCGCGGTATCTGGCGTGTTCCATCGAGACGAAGTCGGAGATCGTCGTGCCGATCATCTACTTCACCGGTGCGGGCGAGCGGGTGCTGGGCGAAATTGACATCGACTCGGACCAGCCGGCCGCATTCGGGCCGGCAGACCAGGCTCTGCTTGAGCACGTGGCCTCGGCGCTCGCCGTTCGCCTCAAATAAGTTTTTTTCGCTTCGCGACGCGTTTGTCCGTGTCCTTCCGAAGCTGACGTTTCAGCGCATCAAACGCCTGTTTGATGGCGGTCGATGGCGTCGACTCGGAGGACCCCTTGCGTGTCACCGCAAGCCCACCCGGCAGCGCGAGCGAGATGCGGACTTCCACACCATTGCCGGTCTGATGGCTGTGATGCGGCACTTCCACCGAGACGTGGCAGCCGATGATCTTGCCATGGAGCGACTGCAGGTCCTGCACGCGATCGGTGATATCCCGTTCGAGTGAGGGCATGCGACGCATGTGAAGGAATTTGATCTGCAGCGGAACGTTCGCCATACCCCGGTTATACACCTGTTTCCGCTATGATGATGAGCAATGGCACACGTGATTACGCTGATTCCCGGCGACGGAATCGGCCCCGAAGTCTCTCAGGCGGTTGTGCGTGTCCTTGACGCAGCGGGTGTCGCCATCGAATGGGATCGGCAGGACGCGGGCGTCATCGCCTTCAAGAAGTCAGGCCAGACGCTCCCGATGGAACTGCTCGATTCGGTCCGCCGACACCGTGTGGCGCTCAAGGGACCGTGCACTACGCCGATTGGCGAGGGCTTCACCAGCGTGAACGTCGGGCTTCGTAAGGCGCTCGACCTCTACGCCAACCTGCGACCGGTGAGTAATCTTCCCGGTGTCACGAGTCGCTTCGCAAACGTGGACCTGGTGATCGTGCGTGAGAACACCGAAGACCTGTATGCCGGGCTCGAGCACGTCATCATTCCAGGCGTCGTGGAAAGCCTGAAGATCATCACCGAGAAGGCCTCGACCCGCATTGGTGAGTTTGCGTTCGAACATGCGCTGCGTGAAAACCGGACAAAAGTGACGGCGATACACAAGGCCAACATCATGAAGCTGGGCGACGGGTTGTTTCTCGATTCGGTCCGCGCAGTGTCCCGCAAATATCCGCAGGTGCCGTACGACGAAAAGATCGTGGACGCTGCGTGCATGCATCTGGTGATGCGCCCCGAACAGTTTGACGTGCTGGTGCTCCCCAATCTCTACGGCGACATCGTCTCCGACCTGTGCGCAGGATTGGTGGGGGGCCTTGGGGTGGTTCCCGGCGCGAACATGGGCCTCGACTCCGCGGTGTTTGAAGCGGTGCACGGCAGTGCCCCCGACATCGCCGATCAGAACGTCGCGAATCCGACGGCACTGCTGCTCTCGGCCATCATGATGCTGCGTCACATCGGCGAGACCGACGCCGCAGTCCGCACCAAGGCCGCGCTCGACCAGGTGTTGTCTGCCGGCGACAGTCGTACACGCGATCTGGGCGGCACGGCCTCGACGACCGACTTCACGCTGGCGCTCTGTCGGGCACTCGGGTAACGATGGCCGCCACTGCCGCGCCCGATGCACTCACGCGCGCGGTGCTGGCCCACGAGGATGTCGCGCGGTTTGTGAACTGCGCCGAGGCGCGCGCGCGCCTCGACCGCTATCTTGATGAGCTGAGGACGACGCAGCGGTACAAGTTTTATCGGGCGCTCCAGCATCCGCTCTATCCAATTCTCCGCAAGGTCGACCGCATCACGGAACATGTCGATCGGGCGAAGCGCGCGGTGGCCGGCGGGCATGTTGTGTACGTATCCAATCACAAAAGCCATCTCGACTATCTGGTCGAGTTGCTGACGCTCGACAAACACGGCATCCGGCCGCCACTGATCGCCGCCGGCATCAACCTGTTTGGCGGGGCGCTCGGCCTGGTCCATCGGCACATCACCGGCGCCATTCCGATCAGGCGCGGCAGCAAGGATCCGGTCTATCTGGCCACCCTCAAGGCCTACGTCGTGGAGATTCTCAAACGCCATGACCTGCTCTATTACGCCGAGGGGGGACGCAGCTATACCGGCGAGTTGAAGGCTCCCAAGACCGGGCTGCTTCAGGCCGCGCTGCAGGCCGACCGGACGCATCTGGTCGTGGTACCCATGGCGATCGCGTACGACCTTGTCCTGGAAGAGAAGATGATTACGCGCGATGCGACGAGCAAGCGGAAGCGGCCGTTCACCCAGGAGGTCACCGAGATGATCCGGCATGCCGTGGGGTACGAAAGCCGGGCGTTTGTCACGTTCGGACATCCCATCCCCCTGGCCGAGTACGACCCGTCAGCGCGGCGGGACCTGGTGGCGCTCGCGCACCGGGTTCAGCATGACGTCGGGTTGCTCCACAAGGTGCTGCCCACCTCGCTGGTGGCTTCGGCGCTGCGCAACTCGATGACCCGCAGTGAACTGGCCGCCCGGATCGACGATCTGCTCGCCGTACTGTCCGCGCAGCAGGCGAACCTGTCGGTGACCAGCGGACGGCAGGCGGTCGATGAAGGTGTGCCTTTGTTGGTCGGCCGGGGTATTCTTGTCACTGAGCGCCAGCGCATCCGCGTGCGGGACCGCGTGTCACTTCGTTATTACGCTCGTACGCTCCAGCACCTGTTGCCGCACCGGAGATTCACGCACTGATGTTCGCCGCGCTCCCCAAGACCGCTTTTTCCCTTCTGGCCGGCAGCTCGATGCTGAAATCCCTGGCGTCGAAATACGGCATGCGCTCAACGTCGTCATTTGCCAGACGATTCATCGCTGGTGAAAACGTCGATGAAGCGATCGCGGCCGCGCGGGACGTGGAACGGCAGGGGCTCCTGGTCACGCTCGATTTGCTCGGGGAGAGTGTGGCGTCCACCGATGAGGCGTTGAAGGCGACCAAAGGCTACATTGCGGTCATCGAGGCGATTGCCGCCTCCGGCGTCGGCAGGAACATCTCACTCAAGTTGACGCAACTGGGTCTGGACATCGACCAGGCGACCTGCATCGACAACCTCCGCCGCGTTCTGGATGTGGCCGCGGCGTCCGATTTTTTTGTGCGCATCGACATGGAGAATTCCCCGTACACCGATCGCACGCTCGATACGTTTGAAACCATCTGGAACATCGGCTATCACAACGTCGGTGTGGTCATCCAGTCGTACTTGAAGCGATCGATGGACGACATTGCGCGCGTCAACGCGCTTGGGGCACGCATACGCCTGGTCAAAGGCGCATACAGCGAGCCGGCCACCGTAGCCTTCCAGCACAAGTCCGAGGTCGACAACGCCTTCATTGAACAGATGAAGGTGTTACTGGCGAACGGGACCTATCCGGCCATCGCGACCCACGACCCGGCGATGATCGACGCGACCAGGGCCTTCGCGGCACAGCAGCACATCTCCAAGGACCGCTATGAGTTTCAGATGTTGTACGGCATCCGCCGCGACCTGCAGACGTCCCTCTCGGCGGAGGGTCATCCGTTCCGCGTGTACATCCCCTTCGGCACGGAGTGGTTCCCGTATTTCATGCGCCGCCTGGGCGAACGACCCGCCAACGTCGGGTTCGTGGTCGGCAGCGTCCTGAAAGAGGAATAAACAGGCTCGAAGAGCTGAAATCACAGCGAGACGTGGAGGACTGGGAGGTTGCAAGAAAAAAACTCTCAGCCCTCCATGCCTCGTGGTGATTTCAGCTTCTAGCGTCAGCCGCACATCGCGCGGGTGACGTCCACGAGCACATCGCGGCACGTTTCCACGTCAGCCAGCGTCACGTATTCCTCGATGCTGTGGAGGCCCGCACCACCGGGGCCGAAGATCACCGAGGGAATCCCGGCAGACGCCAGCACGGCCGCGTCAGTCCAGAAGGACATGCCGGTCGGCGTGGCGTTCATGCCACGCGCCTGCAGCACTGCAGACATCGCCTGCACAATCGCCGCGTCGTCCTCAACCCGGTACGGGGGACGGGACGTCATCAGGCGGGCGCTGGCGGAGAATTCGTGATCGGCCGCCTTGAGGCGCGCGAAGATCGCCTGCACTTCCGCGAGCACGGCTTTGCCGTCTTCTCCAGTCACCGTGCGACGCTCCATCTGGAGGGTGCATCGATCCGGGTAACTGCTCAGTTCATGTCCGCCGAAAATGATGGACGCATGCAGTGACGCGGTTCCCTGCATCGGCACCGGCTCACGCGCCTGGAGTTCCCGATCGCGCGCTTCGAGACCGTTGAGGACACGGCCCATCCGCAGGATCGCATCGCGCCCTTCGGCCGGGCGGCTGCCATGCGCCGCGCGGCCCTTGGTCTCAAGCTCCAGCCACGCAAACCCTTTGTGCCCAACGGCCATTCGCAGGTCGGTCGGTTCGGTAACGATGGCCGCGTCGGCCTTCCAGGTCTTGATGAGGGCATCAGCCCCGATGCTCTCGAATTCCTCGTCCGCGACACACGCCACGATCAGGCGTCCGCGCGTCCATGTGGCTGCCAGCGACGCGGCCGCGGCGATCATTGCAGCCACGCCGCCCTTCATGTCCTGCGCGCCGCGGCCATACAGCCGGCCGTCGTCAATGAACGGCTCGAACGGTTCGTCCATGCCGGCCACGCCGACCGTATCCATGTGTCCGCAGAACATCATCGACGGGCCGGGTTCCCGGCCTTCGAGCACACCGATGACGTTCGGTCGGCCCTCTGCCACCAGTTCGATCACCACGTCGAGACCCGCCTCGCGCATCGCCTGTGCCGCGACCTGCGCCACGTCCGCCTCACCAGGCGCGCCGTGCACCAGGGAGGGATTCACCGAATTGACGGCCACAAGATCGGAGAGGAGGCGGACAACATCCATGATGCACACACTTTACATCTGCGAACACCCGATACACTGGGCTGGATGAAGGTCGTCGCGATAACGGGGGCATCTTCGGGTATCGGGCTGGCGTGCGCGCACGCGCTGGCCGGGCTCGGGCATATCGTGGTGCTGTCAGCGCGGCGCACCGATCGTCTCGAATCGGCCGTCGCGGAGATTCGGGCCGCCGGAGGCTCGGCCATCGCGGTGCCGGGCGACGTCACCAGGGCCGCGGACATGACCTCGCTCGTTGAGCAGACCGTCGGGACCTACGGCAAGCTCGACGTCCTCATTGCGAATGCCGGCATCGGGTACCACGACACGTTTGCCGCGACGCCGCCCGATGTCATGCAGCGTCTGGTCGACGTCAATGTGATG
>JBKJTD010000155.1:0-13690 GCA_046590915.1 Vicinamibacterales bacterium | reverse complement strand
GCCGCGATCGCCTTCGCGAGCCGCGCGTCAGGTTCCTCTTTGGCGAGCATTTCAAGGCACTGCACGAGCGGCAAACCTGCGTCAATCATCACCGACAGTTGCCGGGTGATGACGGCGAGGTTCTTTGCCGGGACCTTTCGCTGCCGTTTCGGCGCCTTGACGCGGGCGGCCGGACGGGCGGCAGGTCGGCCACTGGCGCGCTGCACCTCGGCGGCGGTCCTCATGCCACCACCCGTCCACGTTCAAGCATCGTCAACAGTTCTTCACGATTCGACGTTGCAGACAGCGCCGTCTCCCTCGTGATCTGATGACTCTGGGTGAGTCGCGCGAGCGATTGATTCATCGTCTGCATGCCGTATTTCTCCTGGCCCGATTGCATCGTGGAGTAGATCTGGTGCACCTTGTCGTCACGGATGAGGTTGCGGATGGCTGGCGTGGCTATCAGCACTTCAAGCGCGCAGGCCCGGCCCTTGCCGCTGGCTTTGGGCAGCAGAGCCTGACACACGATGCCTTCCAGCACGAGTGACAACTGGGTGCGTATCTGCGCCTGCTGGTGCGCGGGGAATGCGTCAATCACACGCGTCACGGTCTGCGCCGCTGAGTTCGTGTGCAGGGTGGCCAGAGTCAGGTGGCCCGTTTCCGCCAGTTTCATGGCGGCCTCCATGGTCTCGAGATCGCGAAGTTCGCCGACGAGCACGACGTCGGGATCTTCTCGAAGTGCCGCACGCAACGCATGGCTGAAGGTCTGCGTATCGGAATGCAACTCGCGCTGATTGACCAGCGACCGTTTGTGCGGATGCAGATACTCGATTGGGTCTTCGATGGTCAGGATGTGTGCAGGACGTTGCTGATTGACGCGGTCAATCATTGCGGCAAGCGTGGTCGACTTGCCGCTGCCGGTCGGGCCGGTGACCAGCACGAGGCCGCGAGGCCTGTCGGCCAGACGCGCCAGCACCGCCGGCAGTCCGAGTTCCTCCAGGGTCCGAATGGTTTCAGGGATCAGGCGGAACACCGCGCCGACCGAGCCTTTCTGAAGAAACACGTTGCAGCGGAAGCGCCCCACCCCCTGCAGGCCGAAGGCCAGATCGGCTTCCCATGACTCTTCAAAGATTTTCTTCTGTCGGTCGGTCAGCACGCTGTAGGCGAGCGACTGGGTCACGTCGGGTGTCAGGTCCGGAGCGGCAATCCGCTGGAGATGGCCGTCGACACGAATTTGCGGGGGGCTCCCCACTGACAAGTGCAGGTCGGAGCCGCCCATGGTGGCCGTCATGGTCAACAGGTCGGGCAGGGTCAAGGGCACAACGTCAGTCATCACATCACCGTCTCTCTCACGACATCGTCAAGCGATGTCAGGCCCTCGCGGACCTTCTCAAGGCCGCTTTGCCGCAGCGTCACCATGCCCTCGACCATCGCCTGGCGCCGCAATTCATTCACAGGCGCGCCGTCGAGAATCAACGTGCGCAGCGCTTCGGATGAGGCCATGACTTCAAACAGACCCACGCGGCCGCGGTAGCCGGTGCCGCCGCAGCGCTCACATCCCCGTCCCTTCCACGCGCGAACGGCGCCGATAATTTCGGGAGAAAAACCCGCCTCGACCAACGCTTCAGGCGGCAACGGATCTTCCGCTTTGCAGTGATCACAAATGCGACGCACCAGTCGCTGCGCGCAGACCAGATTCACCGAACTGGCGACGAGAAACGACTCGACACCCATGTTGATGAGTCGACTCACGGTGCTGGGCGCATCATTGGTGTGCAGCGTCGACAGCACCAGGTGGCCCGTCAGCGCCGCCTTGACGGCGATGGCCGCAGTCTCGCCGTCGCGAATTTCCCCAACCAGGATGACGTTCGGGTCCTGTCGCAGAAAGGACCGCAGCGCAGCCGCAAACGTGAGGCCGATCTGATCGCGCACCTGCACCTGATTGATGCCGGCCAGATTGAACTCGACGGGGTCTTCAGCGGTGAGAATGTTCACGCCGGGCTGATTGAGCTGCGAGATGGCGGAATAGAGCGTGTTGGTTTTGCCGCTGCCCGTCGGCCCGGTGACCAGCACCATGCCCCACGGCCGACGGATTGCCGTCTCAAACCGGTTCAAGGCGTCGGTCTGAAAACCCAGCCGCGTCATGTCAAGTCGCAGCTGGCCGCGGTCCAGCAGACGCATGACGATCTTCTCGCCAAACAGCGTCGGCAAACACGACACGCGAAAATCGATCTCGCGCGTCTGCCCGTGATCGTTGAAACGGGCCTTGATGCGGCCATCCTGCGGCAGACGTTTCTCGGCGATGTCCATCTGCGCCATGATCTTGATGCGCGAGGTGATCGGGTCCCGGTATTTGAGCGGCGGCGCCATCACGCGATGCAGGACGCCGTCGATGCGAAAGCGGATGCGCAGTTCCTTCTCGTAGGGTTCAAGGTGGATGTCACTCGCGCCGCGCTGAATCGCCGACAACATCAGCGCGTTCACCAGACGAATGACCGGTGCTTCCCCGCTCTGCCGCTCCAGCGTGGCCGTGTCGATGGCATCGGCATCGGACACCACCTCGATGCCATCGTCGCCCCCCAGCGACATGTCCTCAAGCGCACGCGACACCAAATCGCCGTGCGTGGCGGGCTCCGCTTCCACCCCCGAGGGGCCGTAATAACGCGCGATGGCCTCGCGCACCGCCGACTCGGAGGCGACGACCGGTTCGACATGCAGCCCCGTCATGAACTTGATGTCGTCCATGGCGAAGACGTTCGTGGGATCGGTCATCGCCAGTGTCAGCGCCGTCGCCGACCGGCCGACCGCGATCACCTGGTACTTCAGGGCCGTTTCGACCGGCACCAGACGGACGACGGTGGCGTCGAGATCAAAATGTCCGAGGGTGATTGCCGGGACGCCGTATTGCCGACTCAGGAGACTGGCAATGTCCTCGTCGCCCACAAACCCCAACTTGACGAGGTTCGTCCCCAGCCGGCCACCGTTGGTGCGCTGATGTTCAAGCGCCTCCTGCAACTGGATCGGCGAGATGCGCTTGTCGCGCAGCAATAATTCTCCGAGACGAACCGCCATGCCCTCCTGCCCTGTGGGCACGGCCCACGCGTGGCCGTTACCAGCCGGCGCGCAGTCCGATCCCGAAACCGCGTTCCCCGGCCGAGCGTCCCATCGTCGCGTGGGCATCGAGCCACGTGCCGGGACGAATCGCGACACTCGCGCCCGCAGCCCCCACCGTGGCCCGCGTGCCCTCGAGATTCCGCCGGGCACCGCCCCGAAGGACGATCCGCGACGTGAACTGGTGTTCGACACCAGCCGCGACCACTCGCTGAGGACCGGTCGGCAGATCGGCCGTGTCCAGGTCCAGGTCTATAGCAAGGGTCAGGCCAGCAGCTGGCAGGATGGCCAAGCCGATCCGGGATCGGCGCTCCAACTCCCGCACCACGCCGTCCGGACCGTCAAATTCTGGCGACCGAAGGTTCCGGACAGTGGCGCCAATCCTGAAGACCCGCGCGTCGTACATGGCCGACAGGTCCATATCAAAGGCCCCGCTGACCTCCCCATCCAGATCGCGGCCACTTTCAAGACTGTCGCCTACTGTGCCTGCTGTGACGGTCTGAGCGCCGACCCGTCCGCGTACATATTTCAATGTGGAGCCGATGACAAAACCCTCGGTCACGGTCTGAAGTACCGACAGTCCGTAGTGGTTGGTGGTGAACCGTTCCACCCTGTCGGCCGCCGTAAGACTGACCTCGTCCACACGGGTATAGTTGAGCCCCATTGGCCATGTGCCCAAACTACTAAAACGGGTCGAGCGTTCCCACGGCCCGCGCGCCGGGGTCGCATCCCGATCACCATTTTGAAATCGAACCCACTCGATTGTCGCTCCCGCTGGCTGCCCGCTGGCGAGCCCAGCCGGATTCCAATACCCGCCTGACGCGTCGTTTGCCACGGCGACAAAGGCCCCGGCCATCCCGAGCGCTCGGCTTCCGACCGCCTCGAAGGGCTGGGCCGCTGCTGGCGCGGCCACGGTCAGCAGGGCTCCGGTACACAGAAACATGCGTAAAGACGGCATGAAACCGAGCCTATCAGGAACCCCGCACGGATTCGGCCCGTATGTGTTCGCGACGGTACAATTGCAGGATTCACTCTGCAGCCGATGCTGCACCGAGGAGACACCCGCGATGGCCGAATCCCACATGACGTCCCCCACTCTCGACGCCCCCCCTTTGCCCGGTCTGCTGTCACGCTTCATGGGTGTCATTACCTCGCCGGGTGAGACGTTCCAGCACGTCGTTCGGACGCCGAAGGTCGCTGGGATGCTCTTTGTCATCTGCGCGCTCACGGCGTTGTCGCAGGGCCTGCCCCAGTTCACGGAACAGGGCCGGGCGGCCGCGCTGGAAATGCAGGTGCAGCAGACGGAAAAATGGACCGGTGAGCCGATCAGTGACGAAGCCTACGCCCAGATGCAAAAGCAGTCGCAATACGGGCCGTACCTGGCCTTGATCGGCAGCTTCGTCTTTGTGCCGTTCATGTCCGTGATTTTCACCGCCATCCTATGGGCGGCCTTCAACACCGTTCTTGGCGGAACCGCGTCGTTCAAACACGTCATGGCGGTGCTGGTGCATTCGCAGGTCATCTCGACGCTCAGCGCCGTGGTGGCCGCACCCATCATGTATGCACGCGGCCAGGTCAGCGCCTCCGGCATCGCCAATCTGGGCGCGCTGGTGCCGCTCGACGAATCGTCATTCCTCGCCAAGTTCATTGGAATGATCGACCTCTTTGTCATCTGGTGGGTGGTGGTTCTGGCCATCGGCCTGGCCACTCTCTACAAACGCAGCACCACCGGCGTGGCCACCGGACTGTTCATCACCTACGCCGTCATCGCCCTCGTATTCGCCTACTTTGCAGGATAGTCACACGTTATGACCCGTAAAAAGCTCATCATCGGCCTCGTCATCGTCATCGGGATCGCGGCGGTCGCCTACGCCAACCTGAACAGGAACCGGGCCACGGGTGTGGAAGTGGAAACCGAGAAAATTGCGCGGCACGATCTCGAAGCGATTGTGTCGGCCAGCGGAAAAATCCGCCCGCAGCGGTCGGTCAATGTGAGCGCCGAGACGATGGGCAAGGTGGTGGGGCTCGCCGTCAACGAGGGGGACGTCGTCAAGCAGGGCCAGTTTCTGCTCCAGATTGATCCGCGCAACCTCCAGACGCAGGTCAACAGCCGGGAAGCGAGTCTGGCGGCCGCGCGTTCACAGGTGGTCGAGTCACAGACCAGTATTGAAAATGCGCGCACCAACCTGCGCCAGGCGGAAGACAACGTCGCCCGGCAGCGCGAATTGTTCAAGGGCGGGCTGACGCCGCGCGAAACACTCGACCGCGCTGAGAACGAAGTCAAACTCCGACAGTCGGACCTCGCGCAGCGCGAACAGGCGGTCAAGACCCAGCAGACACGCATCCGGCAGGACGAGGCGGCGCTCGAGAACGCGCAGTTCGACCTGAACAAGGTGCGCCTGGTGTCCCCCATCAGCGGCATCGTCACGCGTCGCAATATTGAAGAAGGTGAAACGGTTGTCGTCGGCACCATGAATAACGCGGGCACCGTCCTGCTGACCATTGCCGACCTCTCGGTCATTGAAACGGAAGTGGAAGTGGACGAGACCGACATTCCCTTCATCTCCCTGGGCCAGCCCGCCAAGATCAAGATCGATGCCTTCCCCGACAGGGAATTCAACGGGCGTGTGACCGAAGTCGGCAACAGCGCCATCCAGACGGCCGGAGCCGCCGCGCAGCGCGCCACGAACTTCAAGGTCATCGTGACGCTGGAGGGCGAAGTCCCCAATGTGCGCCCGGGCTTCACTTGCACGACGACGATCACCACGGCGACCCGTCAGAAAGCGGTGGCCGTGCCGATTCAGGCGACCACGGTCCGCGAAATGGTGGTCAATGCTGATGGCAGCCTGGTCCGCACGCCGCCTCCGGCCGAAGGCCAGCCTGCTGCCCGTCGTGTCACCACGCCAACCGAACTGCAGCCGGGCCAGACGCGCAAGGAGATTGAAGGCTCGTTTGTCATCAAGAACGGCCACGCGATCTTCACCCCGATCAAGGTGGGCATTGCCGGAGAGAAGTTCTTCGAAGTCCTCGAGGGCCTCGCCGAAGGCGACGAAGTGATCACCGGGCCATTTGCGTCAGTGCGCACACTCAAGGACGGCGACGCGGTCAAGGTCACCGCGACGCCTGCCACCCGACCAGCCGCCACAACGGGACGATAACGTGGGCCAGTTCTACGAAGCGGCCAGCATCGCCCTCCAGGCGATTTGGTCCAACAAGCTCCGGTCATTCCTGACCGTGCTCGGCAATATTGTCGCGGTGACATCAATCATCGCGGTGGTGTCGCTGGTCCAGGGACTGAACGCGTCGGTGTCCGAGTCGATCACATCGCAGGTGGGCGCGGATACCTTCATGGTGCAGCGCACGGGCCCAACTACCTCGGAGGAGGAACAGCTGCGTGCCGCCAGCAACCCACGGGTGACCATGGCCGACGCGGCGGCAGTGCGAGCGGCCAGTCCGCGCATTGCACAGGTTATGGCGTCATCGCGGTCGAGCGGTGAAGCGAAGACGCGCAGGGAAACGCTCGAGTCGCTGCAGATTCGCGGCGTGACCCGGGAATACTCGATGCTGCCGACGACCGACATCGAAATCGGCCGGACGATTTCCATGGCCGAGTTCGACAGCCGGCGCAATGTCGCCATCCTCGGCTGGGACGCCGCGGATCGGCTCTTTGGCACGCTCGACCCGATCGACAAGGAAATCACCCTGGCCGGTGTGCGCTTCCGCGTGGCCGGCGTGCACGCCAAGAAGGGCGCGGTCTTCGGCCAGTCGCAGGACGAATACGCGGTCATCCCACTCGGCGCGTTTCAGCGCATGTTTGGCACGCGCCAGTCACTCTCGCTGACGGTGCTGCCGACCGACCCGACCGTTGTGCGCCAGGCGATGGACGATGCGACGCTGGCGCTGCGCATCGAGCGTCGGTTGCGCCCGGCAGAGCCCGACAACTTCGGCGTGATCAGTTCGGGCACCTTTCTTGCGCTCTACGACCAGGTCACGTCCGGCGTCTTTGCCATTCTCATCGGCGTCGTCAGCCTCTCCCTCGTCGTCGGCGGCATCGTCATCATGAACATCATGTTGATGGTTGTCAGTGAGCGCACGCGGGAGATTGGTCTCCGCAAATCGCTCGGCGCGAGACGGCGCGATGTGCTCTGGCAAATCCTGACGGAGTCGATCACGCTCTCGACGTTTGGCGGCATGGTCGGCACGACGCTCGGGTTTCTTGTCGCCTTTGCCATCAGCAAGGTCACGCCGCTGCCCGCCGTCGTGGAGACGTGGTCGGTGTTGCTCGGCATTTCGGTGACGGCGATCGTCGGTTTGTTTTTTGGCCTGTATCCGGCGATGCGCGCGGCCGCGCTCGACCCGATCGAAGCCCTGCGGAAGGAATAAGACGCATCATGCGCTGGGGCCTGTTCAACGAAATCTTCGTCATGTCCGTGGACACGCTGCGGACAAACAAAATGCGATCCGGCCTGACGGTGCTGGGCATCGTGATCGGCATCACGTCGATTGTCGGCATGACGTCACTCATCCGCGGATTCGACCAGTCGCTGCGGGACTCCATCGCATCACTGGGGCCCGACACGATCACGGTCGCGAAGTTTTCCGGGTTGAGCGTGGCAGCCGGCAACGATTTTCAGGCGCTCCTCATGCGCCCGAACATGACGCCCGAGGACGCCGAGGCGATTCAGCGCGACGCGCCGTCCATCGCCATTGTTGACGTCATGCTGGGCAGCGGCGGCCCGCCCACCGAGGAACGCCTGTATTACAAGAACCAGCGCACCAAACCAATCAACGTATTTGGCACCACGGAGCGCTGGCCCGATGTCGCCCGCGTGCCGCTGGCGGAAGGACGCTTCTTTACGTCAGGTGAAGTCGAACGACGTCGCCCCGTTGTGGTGCTTGGGCAGACCGCAGTACAGGCCCTGTTCCCCAGTCAGGATGCGGTCGGCAAGATCGTCCGCCTCGGTATCGTGGAATACGAAGTCGTGGGCGTGGCCGACAAACGTCCCAGCCCGGGTGGATTCGACTTCGGCGTCGATGACTTCGTCGTCATTCCGCAGACGACCTACCAGAAGCAGTTCGGGATTCGCGCGTTCCAGCAGGGGCGTGGCGAAATGCGCAGCATCCTGATTTCCGCCGTGCCGCGCGAAGGTGTGTCGAGAGAAGTGGCGATGCGCGAGGTTGAGCAGGTCATGCGTACGCGTCACGGCCTGCGTCTCGATGAGCCGAACGACTTCGATCTCGTGACGGCGGACGCCGTGCTTGAGCTCTGGGATCAGATCAGCGCTGCGACGTTCCTTGCGCTCGTCGTCATCTCGTCGATTGCCTTGATGGTTGGTGGAATCGGTGTCATGAGCATCATGACGATTACCGTGACCGAACGTACGCGAGAGATTGGGGTGCGCAAGGCACTGGGCGCCCGTCGCACCGAAGTGCTCTGGCAGTTCTTGATGGAAGCGATCTTCCTCACGTCCACCGGGGGCATTCTCGGCATCGTCTGTGGCGCCGGGATTGGCCTCGCCGTGCACTTGATCACCGGGTTCCCCGTCTCGCTGCCGTGGTGGTCCTTCGCCATCGGCATCGGCTTCTCGGCCGGCATTGGCGTGTTTTTCGGCATGGTCCCGGCCATCAGAGCCTCACGCATGGATCCCATCGACGCCCTCCGTTACGAATAGCGACCTCAGAGGTCGTTTTGTTGTCCAGGCAAACGACCTCTGAGGTCGTATTGTCGAGGTGTATGCTGTCCCCAGATCGCTGGAGGGATCGCCTATGCAGGTCTTCGACGCAGCGGATATCCGGAACGTGGCTCTGGTCGGGCACAGCGGGGCGGGCAAAACGCAACTGGCGGCCGCCCTGCTTTACGACGCGGGGGCCACCCCGCGACTCGGCAAGGTGGATGATGGCACCACCGTCACTGATTACGACGAAGAAGCCATCGCCCGCAAACACACCCTCTCCTCCTCACTCGCCTGGTTCGAATTCAACAAACACAAAATCAATCTGATCGACACGCCTGGAATGGGCAACTTCCTGAGTGACGCGCGCGCCGCGCTGCGTGTCGTGGAGGCGGCGCTTGTCGTCGTAGATGGCAGTGCGGGCGTGCAGGTCTCGACGGAGCAGATCTGGGAGACGGCGAACGCACTCAACCTGCCTCGCATGGTGGTGATCAATCGGCTCGATCGTGAACGCTCGAGTTTCGCGCGCACGATGGATTCGCTGCACACCGCGCTGTCACGCTCAGCGGTGGCGGTGCAGTGGCCCATCGGCGCGGAGGGCTCCTTCTCGGGCGTTGTCGATCTCGTCTCGATGAAGGCGTGGACGTTTGCCGAGGACAGCAGCGGCAAGGCCAAAGATACGCCAATCCCGGACGCGGTGAAAGACGACGTCGCGGCCGCGCGCGCCGCACTGGTCGAAGCCGTGGCCGAGAACCATGAGAGCCTGATGGAGCAGTTCTTCGACTCCGGCACGCTGAAGCAGGAGGACCTCGTGTCAGGTTTGCGCGCGGCCGTGCGTGCGAGTCACCTGTTTCCCGTATATTGCGCATCCGGTCTGAGGAACATCGGCGGCCCGTTGCTGGCTGAGGCGATCACTGAGTACGTGCCCTCACCAGCCGACCGGCCGTTCCCGGGTCTGGGCAAGGATGGAGTGCCGACGACACGCGCGGCGGAGACGCGCGCGCCGCTTGTGGTGTGGGTGTGGAAGACGATTGCGGACCAGTTTGCCGGACGCATCTCGCTCTTCCGCGTCATCTCCGGCGTGCTGAAGTCTGATTCCACGGTTCAGAACCTGACACGTCAGGCTCCTGAACGTGTCGGGCACCTCGTCGCGCTCGAAGGGAAAACGCAGGCGCAGCTTCCGGAAGTGCACGCGGGCGATCTCGCAGCCGTCGCGAAGTTGAAAGATACGCACTCGGGCGACGTGCTCGGGGATCCGAAGGCGGGATTCACCATCCAGCCGCTGTCGTTCCCGGAACCGGTGTTGTCGTATGCGATTCTGCCCAGGACGCGCGGCGACGAGGACAAGATCAGCACGTCCATCCATCGTCTCCAGGACGAAGACCCGTCGATTGGATACACGCGCGACGAACAGACACATGACCTGCTGTTGTCGGGCCAGGGACAGCTGCACATTGAAGTCACGGTCGCGAAGCTGAAACGGCGTTTCGGTGTCGAAGTCGAGCTAAAACCGCCGCATATCCCCTACAGGGAAACGATCGCCGTGCCAACCGAGGCACACGGTCGACATAAAAAACAGACAGGCGGCCATGGGCAGTTTGGCGATTGCAAGATTCGCGTCGAGCCGTTGGCGCGCGGCGCTGGTGTCGAGTTTGAAGACGACATCTTCGGCGGGTCCATTCCCAGGCAGTATGTGCCGGCCGTCGAAAAGGGCGTCCGGGACGCCTGCGCGCGTGGGGTCCTCGCGGGATTCCCCATGGTGGACCTCAAGGTCACGGTGTTTGACGGGTCGTACCATGACGTCGACTCCAACGAGCTGTCGTTCAAAATGGCAGGCCGACTGGCGCTCAAAGATGCCATGGCCAGAGCCAGGCCCACTCTGCTGGAACCCGTCATGAGCGTGGAAGTGCACGCCCCGTCGGATTTTGCCGGCGACCTGATGGGGGACCTCAATGGGCGCCGGGGACAGATTGCTGGAATGGATACACGAGGGTCCAATACCGTCATTCGCGCCCTGGTGCCCATGGCGGAAATGTTGACGTACGAACAGACCTTGACCTCAACGACTGGCGGACGTGGAGGCTACCATATGGAGTTTTCACACTACGCGGACGTCCCCGGCCACCTCCACGCGAAGATCATCGCCGCGTCCCAGGCCGAGCGAAAGGGCGTTGGGCACGACGACGAGGGATAAACACGGATCGACCTCCCTGTGTTTGGTACAGTGGGGCGATGACACTCAGACTGGTGATCTCGCTCGTCGTGGCGGCGTCAGCCGTGGGTGCGGGACAGGCGCCCACCACATCAGAGCCACAGCCGGACTTTTCGACGTGGCTCGAAGGGGTGCGTGCGGAGGCACTGGCCCGTGGGATCACCGCGGCGACGGTGGACCGGGCGCTGGCTGATGTCAAGGAGCCCGAGGCCGTGATTGTGGCGCGCGACCGGGCACAGCCTGAACAGGTGCAGAGCCTCGATCGATATGTCGCGCAACGAGTGTCACGTCAGGTCCGTCGGTCCGCTCAGGCCAACGCCACCAAACACGCCGGTGTGCTCGCGCGTGTCGAACGCGAATTCGGCGTCTCAAAAGATGTGGTCGTCGCCATCTGGGGCCTCGAGTCCAACTTCGGGCGATTCACAGGCGTACGACCCACCATCAGTTCGCTCGCAACCCTCGCCTACGACCCGCGTCGTTCAACACTGTTCCGCAACGAACTCTTCCATGCATTGACGATTGTCGATCAGGGCCACATCGCCCTGAATGAACTCAAGGGCTCGTGGGCCGGTGCCATGGGCCAGCCGCAGTTCATGCCGTCAAGTTATCTCAAACACGCGGTGGATTTTGATGGCGACGGCAAGGCCAACATCTGGACGTCTGAGACAGATGTATTCGCGTCGATTGCGAACTACCTGAAAAACGCCGGCTGGGTCAGAGGCGAGCGGTGGGGCCGCGAAGTGAAGATCTCCAAGTCGACCATGGCCAGGATTGAGGACGCGGTGCCGATGCGGCGGTCAGGCTGTCGAGCCGTTCGCGAGATGACCGAGACTCGCCCGCTGGCGGAATGGATACGCCTGGGAGTGATCCAGACGAACGGCACCAGCCTCCCCAAGGCCGGAATGGAGGCGTCCCTTGTGCGCGGCCTCAACCGTCACTTCCTCGTGTATCGCAATTACGACGCGCTCATCGACTACAACTGCGCGCACTCTTACGCGATCTCGGCGGGACTGCTCGCTGACAGCCTTCAGTAGGCGGGCGGTCCACGGTCCGACGAGGTCCAGGGTCCAGGGTTCGTGCAGGGCGCGGCCTTCAGGCCCGCTGCATTAGCCCTAGTCCTGCCTCAACGCCGTGACAGGATCGATCCTCGTCGCCCGCATCGCGGGCACTATCGCGGCGATGAGGCCGACGATCATGGTGCCGAGGCCGGCGACGATGTAGGTCGTGCCGTCCATCGGGGGCACCCCGAAGAGCAAACTCTCGATCGATTTGCCCATCAGCGCTGCGCCCACCAGACCGAGCACTACCCCGACGAGCACCACCTTCGCGGCACCTGCCACAACCATACGGAATGTGCCACGCGCATCAGCGCCCAAGGCCATCCGGATACCGATTTCCGTCGTCCGTCTGGCGACGGCATAGGTCACCACGCCATACACGCCAAGCGCGGCCAAGAGCGCTGCGCATAGCGCGAGGCCGGCAAGCAGTGTCATGTTGAAGCGCGGCTGCGCGATCGACGCCGACACCCGTTCCTCGATGGTGGTGACCTTCGCAATAGGCAACTGCGGATCAATTCGCGCCATTTCACTGCGGATGGACGCGGCGACCGTGTCTGCCGGCTGCGTGGTGGCCACCACGACCTGCATTTCACTGAGCGCGAACTGGAAATACGGCACGAACACTTCTGGTTCCGCAGATGACGCGAGCCCGTCGTGTTTGATGTCCGCAACCACGCCCACAATGTGAAGGTCACCGGCCATTGGGATGCGTACCAGTTGATTGAGCGGACTCCTGCCTGCGAAATACCGACGGACGACCAACTCGTTGACGATGGCGACTTTCGCGCCGTTCTCGCGTCCGTCAAAGTCGTCGAAGACGCGGCCGTCCACCAGCCGAATCCCCATCGTCTGGAAGTAGTCGGACATCACGGCGCGATACCGCGCACGAGGACGCTCAGACGGTGATTGTTCGGCCAGGCCGTCAATCGTGAAGGGCAACTCGAACTGCACACCGAGTGGACTCATTGGGAGTGCGGAGACGGCAGAGGCGCGATCGACACCTGGCAGCGCCTTCACGCGTGTGACGAGTTCGTCGAAGAACTGCTTCTTGGTCGCGGATGGTGCATAGCGCGACGCCGGAAGAACCACGTGCGCGGCAACGATGCCGGACGTGCGGTAGCCAGGGTCAACGGAGGTGAGCTGAATGAAGCTGCGAATCAGCAGCCCCGCGCCGACCAGGAGCATGAGCGCAAGCGCCACCTCAGCCACAACCATGCCGTTCGAGAGCCGTCGTGCGGTCAGGCTCGACGAGGCGCTGCGCGATGCGTCCTGAAAGGCATCGATCAGACGGGGCCGCATGGCGCGCCACGCCGGGAACAACCCAAACAACAGGGCCGCGACGATGGAGGTGGTCGCGGTGAAGGCAAGTACGGTGAGGTCAAGGCCGACAGCGTCGGCTCTGGGAACGTTGGCTGGGATCAGCGGCCGAAGGGCCGCAATACCCCACCAGGCAAGCAACAAGCCTGCGAGTCCGCCAAGAGCGGCGAGCGCACCACTTTCCACGAGTGAGCGGCGCAACAATGCCCACTGGCTTGCGCCAATGGCGGCGCGCACCGCGAACTCCTTTGCCGTCTGTGACGCGCGGGCGAGCAACAGGTTCGCGATATTGACACAGGCGATCACCAGGACGAGCACCACCGCACCAAACAACACCCAGA
>JBKJTD010000279.1:0-3638 GCA_046590915.1 Vicinamibacterales bacterium | reverse complement strand
GTTTTCGCGCGACGGCAGCACCCTCGCGTTCGCGAGCCTTGAGTGGCGGTCGACGATGTACCGGCAGGGCTTCGACGCGACGCGGGAGACGCTGGTCGGGTCGCCCATTCCCATGATGAAAGGCAGCCGGCCGATTCGGGACCATGACATCTCTCCTGATGGCCGTTGGATCGCCTTCAATGAAACTGGCACTCGCGAGGATTTGTTCGTCGCTCGCACCGACGGAACCGAGTACCGGCGTCTGACCGACGATGCCGCGCGCGACCGCGGTCCCACGTGGTCGCCTGACGGCACGCAGATTCTCTTCTACTCGGATCGGGGCGGCGCGTACGACCTCTGGACGATACGGCCGGACGGAAGCCGCATGGAGCAGGTGACAGCTGGAGCAAACCCGAATTTTCCAACGTGGTCACCCGACGGTGCGCGGATTTCGTTCGGCGGCGTCAATGCCGGTGGCTTATTCGTCATCGCCGGTAACTCGAGGGGCGCCTCGACGCCACCGAAGGAGTCCTCGTTCGCTGACGATGCCCAGATGTGGCCGTTCTCGTGGTCTCGCGACGGACACCGTGTTCTTGGTCCTGCTGTCGATGACACCGGCGGGATTGCCGCCCTGATCACCTATGACCTCGCGTCAAAACAGTATCGTCGCGTTCCACTGGCATTGAACGGCCTCTGGATCCAGCCCGCTTGGCTGGGCGACAGCCGGCGACTGCTGTTGCGCACGTCTGACGGCATTTCGGTGGTCGACTCCCACACCGGGACCAACAAACCGTTGGTCTCGGTGCGTGGCTATGTGACTGGGCGCAGTCTCAGCGTCGCGCACGACAACACCTGGTTTTCCTATACGGAGACCGGCACCGAAGGCAACATCTGGATGGCGGTGTTGAAGGACAAGAAGACGCAGTAAGAGCTAGGCTGGGGAGCGGCGCCCTACTTTTTCTTCAGCGCCTCGATCCAGTGCATCGCCACGGTCAGGCCTTGAATCGGTACTTCCGGTGTGATTTGTGCCGTGACAGCGCCGGCGGTGAGCACGCGCTGAAACGCGAGAAATCGCTGGCCGTCCGCCGACACACCGTAGGTGTGGTAATCCGCACCGGCATGCGGGAAACGAAGCGCCAGCACGCGGATGATTTCCTTGGGGACACCGGGTTCGATCGCGCCCCCGATGCTCCCAGTGGACTTGATCGCTTTGATGGACGCCGCAAGAATGGGCCCGATGAACGCAAGACCATTGGTGTAAGGACCGTACGCGCCCGCGTTGCCCAGAGAGTGATAGTAGAGCTCCTGACTGTCACTCTTCCACCGCGGCCAGTCGCCAGCCAGGCCCGCATCGGGCGAGATCTGCCAGCGGCCGGTACCTGACGGGAACGGCTGCACGTACACTTCCTTGCGGCCCGTGAGGTTCGACGTGTACGCGATCCAGTTGCCATCGGGTGAAATCTGCGGGTGCGTCTCGTCCTTGGTGGACGCCAGAAACGGCACCGGCTTCTTGTCGCCGTCAAACGGCAGGATCCAGATGTCGCCCGAGGTTTTGGGATCCTGCACCCAGTAGACGAGTCGCTTGCCATCAGGCGACCACGACATCGGCGCCTTCGGCAATTCCGATTCGATCAGCAACTCGCCGTCGGTGCCCGATCCGTCCGACCGCGTCTCGTACAAGCCCCATTTGCCGTTTCGGTACGACGCAAACACGATCCGGTCGCCCTCGGGCGACCATACCGGCGACGAGTTGTCCATCGTCGCGTCAAACGTGATGCGCGTGGGGGCGCGCGGCGGCGGCTCGATCACCCAGATGTCGCCACCGGCGCCGTCGTGTCGATGCACCGCCACGCGTTGACCGTTGGGCGAGACCTCCACGCCGCGGTAGAACCCGTGGGGCCCCACCGGCCCAAGCGGCTGGGCGCTGCGATCGGCCCACTGCAACTGGAAGGACCACGTGTCCTCGCCTCCCCCGCCTACGATCTGGCTGTTGGCGAAGTAGATCAGCACGCCGTTGCGCGAGACGTCGAAATAGCCCTGTCCGATGGAGCCATCGAACATCACCTGATCGGCGATGCGGGTGGGTTCACCCGTGACCGCGAACGTTTTCGGGTTGAACGGCTGCGCATAGACCGCGCCCTCGCGCTGGAAGGCGAGGTAACCGGGCTCCACAAACGCCGCATTCGAATCGGCGGAAAGCACCAGGGTCTTGTCCTCCGAGTCGAGCGCCGCCACAAAGATGCCGGAAGGCGCGTCGGCGCCCGCGGGCGCGGACTTCACCAGGAACAGGTAATGCTTGCCATCAGGCAAAAAGCGCGGCCAGAAATGTCCGGTCTCGGCGGGGCCAACCGTGGTGACCGCTGTCGGTGTTCCCCCCTGGGATGACACTCGGTAGACACCCCTGGCAGACCCGAATAGGATCGTGCCGTCGCTGTTCCATGTGCCGCCGGTGAACCCCGGTGCATCGCAGATGTCCTGTGGCGGGCCGCCGTCGGCCCGCACCTTCCTGAGCTTGCCGGACGGAGTCATGAACGCTATCGAGCGGCTGTCGGACGACCAGAACGGCAGGCTCGCGTCAGTGGTGCCGTCGATCCGCTGCGGCGTCACGGCTCCGACCGGGCGCACGTAGAGCAGGAGCGTGCCGTCGTTGGTCGGGCGCGCCACAAACGCGATTGACCGTCCATCCGGCGAAATGGCGCTGTTCGGCCGGCTGAACGTGCTGAGGCCGCCGTTGTTCGTGTTTCCGCTATTGGTCTCGCTGGGCTGCGCGGTCAAGTTGCGCGGAACGCGGAACCGCAGTTCCTCAGGCGGCGGCGGACCCTGCAGATGCAGGTACGCGGGCCAGGCCAGCATGGCCACCGCTGCTGCGGCCGCGACGATCACGCCGCGCCGGATCCATTCACGCGTGCGGCGTGCGCCTGCGCCTGCGGCCACACCCAGACCGCTGTCACTGCCGCCCTCGGCAATCCACCGCAACTCCGCCACCAGATCGCGCGCGTCCTGCCAGCGATCCTCCGGGTCTTTTTGCAGACACGTCTTCACGACGTAGTCGAGCGCGGGCGGCGTTTCAGGCTGCACCCGCGACAATGGCGGCGGGTCGAACGTCGCAATCGCCGAAATCAACAACACCTGACTCTTGCCCGCGAACGCCTTGGTGCCCGTCACCATCTCGTGCACGAGGACGCCGAACGCGAAGATGTCCGTGCGCCGGTCGGCCTCGACGCCGTCCAGTTGCTCCGGCGCCATGTATTGCATCGTGCCCAGAATCGTGCCGGGCATCGTCATCGTCATCGACGTCGCGGCCGGCAGTGCCGCCGTGGACTTCGCCAATCCGAAATCGAGCAGCTTCGGGCCGCTCCCGGTCAACATCACATTCCCCGGCTTGAGGTCTCGATGCACCACGCCCTGCCGATGGGCTTTGTCAAGCGCATCGCCAATGGCGATGGCCACGCCCAGAGCCTCCTCGAGCGGAAGCGGGCCGCGCGTCAGCCGATCGGTGAGTGTCTCGCCATCGAGGAATTCCATGACGAGGAAGTCCACGCCGTCCTGATTTCCCACATCGTGCAGCACACAGATGTGCGGATGCTTCAGCGACGCGATCGTCTGCGCCTCGCGATCGAAGCGCTGCTTCATCGCGATCGTCTGCGCCTCGCGATGAA
>JBKJTD010000205.1:0-3172 GCA_046590915.1 Vicinamibacterales bacterium | reverse complement strand
GAGGAACCGAGGCGCTCATCTCCGGATGATACACTCCGGGATCGGCATGGAATCGCTGCAGCAGACCGCCGCTCGTGTGCTTGGCCAACTGCTCAGCACCCAGCCCTTGACACCGGGCAAGGTGACCTTCGCCTGGTCGATCGCCGCCGGGCCGCTGCTCGCGCGCCACGGCACCCCGCACTGGCACCCCAATGGCACGTTGTACGTCCACGCACGGGAGCTGGCGTGGGTCAAGGAACTCGAACGCTCGCGGCCTGTTGTGGCCGAGCGCCTCAAACACCTGCTCGGACCCGACGTGGTCCGCCGCATCGTCATCAGCAAATCGGAGAACTCCCATGCGTGAAGCCGTCATCGTCAGCGCCGTTCGCACCCCCACCGGCAAGTTTCTGGGTGTGCTCAAAGACTTCCGCGCGCCCGAGCTCGGTGCGCTGGCGATACGTGAAGCCGTCCGGCGCGCCGGGATTGATCCGGCGATCGTGGACGAATGCCTGATGGGCAACGTCGTGTCGGCCGGCGTCGGTCAGGCACCGGCGCGGCAGGCGGCGTTGCGTGGCGGACTGCCCAACAGCGTGGGCGCGTTGACCATCAACAAAGTGTGTGGCTCGGGCCTCAAAGCGGTGATGCTGGCTGCTCAGGGAATTGCCACCAACGACATCGATGTCGCTGTCGCCGGCGGCATGGAGTCCATGAGCAACTGCCCTTACCTGATGACCAAGGTGCGCGAGGGTCTGCGGATGGGCGACTCGAAGATGATCGACTCGATGATTCATGACGGCTTGTGGGACGCGTTCGACGATGTGCACATGGGCATGACCGGCGAACACGTCTCAGAGACCTACAAGGTGTCGCGCGAGGATCAGGACGCGTATGCGGTGGACAGCCACCGCAAAGCTTCGGCGGCCACCAAGGCCGGTGCGTTCACCGACGAGATCCTGCCGATTCAGATTCCGCAAAAGAAGGGCGACCCGCTCGTCGTCAGCACAGACGAGCCGATCCGTGAGGACACCTCGATGGAGTCGCTCGGCCGCCTGAAGCCGGCGTTCAAGAAGGACGGCACGGTGACGGCCGGCAACGCGCCCGGCGTCAACGATGCCGCCTCCGCTCTGGTCGTGATGGGCGCCGATGTGGCCGCGCGTCTGAACCTCACACCGATCGCGCGTGTGGTGGGCCAGGCCACGGCAGGACTCGAACCGAAGCTCGTGCTCATGACGCCGGTGGACGCCGTTCGCAAGCTGATGAGCAAGACCGGATGGTCGCTCAACGACGTGGACCTCTTTGAACTCAACGAAGCGTTCTCAGTGCAGGGTGTGGCCGTCATTCGCGAGTTGGGCATCGACCCGGCCCGCGTAAATGTCCACGGCGGCGCGGTGGCGCTCGGCCACGCCATCGGTGCCAGCGGCGCGCGCGTCCTGACGACGTTGATTTACGCCCTCAAGCGTCATGGCAAAAAGCGCGGCGTCGCCACGTTGTGCCTCGGCGGCGGTAATGGTGTGGCGCTGGCCGTCGAACTGATCTAAATGGTCCAGAGTTCGACAGGGTCCACGGTCCAGGGTTCCGGAAGATGGAGGCCGGGTCTTTAGACCCGGCATAACCAAGGTGCGAGAGATGATCACAACAATCGGCGTCATTGGTGCGGGAACGATGGGCAACGGCATTGCGCAGGTATTTGCGCAGTCGGGATTCACGGTCAAGGTGTTTGATGCGACGGCGGGCGCGGTCGAACGTGCGTTGAAGACCATCGACAAAAGTACCGCGAAGTTCGTCGAGAAGGGCAAGATGAGTGATGCCGACCGCACGGCGACGCTCGGTCGCCTCTCTTCGGCGGCATCGCTCGACGATTTTGCCGATGTGGACTACGTCGTCGAAGCGGTGGTGGAATCACTCGACGTGAAACGCCAGATTTTTTCGGCGCTCGACCGCATCACACGGCCCGATGTCATCCTGACCTCGAACACCTCGTCCATTTCAATCACGACGATAGGCGCCTCCACAACGCGCCCTGACAAAGTGCTGGGCATGCACTTCATGAATCCTGTGCCGCTGATGACGCTGGTGGAGTTGATTCGCGGACAGGCGACGTCCGACGAGTCGATGCAGGCTGCGTCGGAGCTGTGCAAAACACTTGGCAAGACTCCGCTCGAAGCCGCCGACTACCCCGGCTTCATTGCCAACCGCATCCTCATGCCGATGATCAATGAAGCGATCTACTGCGTGATGGAAGGCGTCGGCACGCCTGAGGCGATTGACGGTGTGATGAAGCTCGGCATGAACCATCCGATGGGCCCCTTGACGCTCGCCGACTTCATCGGTCTGGATGTCTGTCTCGCCATCATGAACGTGTTGCACGACGGCCTGGGCGATCCGAAATACCGACCGTGCCCGCTGCTGAAACGGATGGTGGCGGCGGGGCAGCTTGGGCGCAAATCTGGGCAGGGATTCTACAAATACTGAATTCACAACGAGACATGGATGGCTGGGAGTTTTTATTCAAAAAGACTTCTCTCGTTTTTTCTCCATGTCTCGTTGTGAATGGCTTTTCCACCACCCCACACCCGCAGCAACCGGCCCAAGCAGCACGAGCTCCCTCCCAATCGACGCGAGGTTGATGGGCCAGAACGTGTCGAGCCAGTAGCGTCGCGAGATGGGGCCGAACACGTCCCATCCGGTCGAATAGAAATCCGACGACAGCGGCCACCACGCCATGATCCCGATCGGGAGCGATGTATCTGATGACATCGCATCGAGCAATGGGTGCGTGAGCCAGGCTGCGCACACGGCGAGCCAGATGCGAGCGCGGCTGGACGCGACCGGCCAGCGTTGCCAGGCGGCGACGGTCGCAACGATGAGCGCAGCGCCCAGGCTGTGTGTCTCTCGGCTGTGACGGCCCCAGGCCAGGTCCAGGTCGGGCGCCACGCCCACGGCCGCGAGGATGGCGATTTGCGTCCAGTGCGCCCGTCCGGCGGCCATCAGTCCGGCAATTCCCCACCCGACCGCCATCGCGGCCAGCCCGTGTCCAATCGGCGACGGCATCTCTGACGACAATACCGCGAGCTGTGACCCGGCCTGTCAGCCGTGCCTGCCAAAATCCTCAACAGTTGAAGTCGGGCGGGTGGCAAAAACTGCGGCGCCCAGGCCGATGGGGCGAAAGTCCGAAGGCACATAACTGTTTGCA
>JBKJTD010000110.1:0-4338 GCA_046590915.1 Vicinamibacterales bacterium | reverse complement strand
GGATTGTGCGACGCCGAAATCACCACGCCGAGATCCACGTCGCGCGTTTTGGTCAGGTACGCCACGCCGGGCGTTGGAATCACACCCGCCGACGATGTCACGGCACCCTGAGACGCTGCGCCCCGGGCCAACTCGCGTTCGATCCATTCGCCGGACTCACGCGTGTCGCGACCCACCAGCAGGCGGGCGGGACGATCCAGCTTCAGCGCGCGGACGATCGCAGCGCCGATTCGAGCAACGGTCGGGGGATCAAGAGGACGAGCACCGGCCACACCACGAATGCCATCTGTTCCAAACAACTTCTCGGTCACTCAGCGACTCTCCCGGGGGCTCTTGATGATCACGACGGTCACGCGCGCGTTCCGGGGTTCGCGCAGGCGCAGCGATGCGTCACCGACACCGATGCCGACCGTCTTCGACACATTCGCCGTGGCCCCATCAATCATCACGGTCTCGGTGATCGCGTGCTCAAGCGCCTCCAGCGGTTTGGTGGGTCCCACGACCAGCACCTCGTTCGGATCCACCGTGACACTGTGGACCACAAACCCCTTGGCCGGCTGCCCCTCAAGGGTCGCGCGGACCTTCACCGAACGCTGGCTGGTCGCCTCGAGCGTCAACATGACCGTGGAGGGAAACACCTGTGTCACCTCGACACCAAACGGCGTGGTGACCTGATTGGTCCGCAAGTGAAAGACCCGCGAACCGGGGCGTGTCTCAGCCAGATCAATCGATACGAGCACCTCGCCTTGATCCCCGGTCAACTGACTGGCGCGGCCACGCAGGTGGACCTCGACCGAATCCGGCGCGCCAGGCGCGATCTCCAGATCCGCCGGCACGCTGCGAAACACCAGCGGCACCCGCAGACTGCGTTCGACGACCATGTCGCTGCCGACCGTCATCCACAGCAACGTGCCGAGGCCGGTGGCCACCACTTTGAGTCCCAGGTTCCTGAACGGATGCCATGCCATGGGTCAGGCTCCCGTGGCCGCAGGCGGCCGGTGGTGCAACACAAGTTCGTGGAGGCGCGCGCGCAGACGCTCGGGTGTCAGTCCACGTTCAATTCGTCCATCTACGGCCAGAGATACTTCACCCCGCTCTTCGGACACGACCACCGCGATGGCATCGGACTCTTCCGTCACGCCAATGGCCGCGCGATGTCGAGTGCCCAACTCGCGGTCAAACGTGGGACTGACAGTCAGCGGAAGAAAACATGCTGCGGCGGCCACACGGTTTTCCTGAATGATCACGGCCCCGTCGTGCATCGGCGCGCCTGGGTGGAAGATGGTCGTGAGCAGGTCGTAGCTGACAGCCGCATCAAGCGGAATGCCGCTCTCGACGTAGTTCCGCAGCCCGATCTCGCGCTCAAGGACGATCAATGCACCCACCCGTCCCTTGGCCAGGAGTCCGGCCGCAGTCAACACTTCTTCCAGCGTTTCATCCGATTCCTTGTTGCCGGCGAGGTAACGGAAAAACGGGGCACGTCCCAGGTGTGAGAGTGCGCGACGGATGTCCGACTGGAACAGGACGATCGCCGCAAAACCCACGTACACAAAGACGTTGCGGATCACCCAGTTGACGGTCTGCAGCGGATACCGACGCGACGCCCAAAACAGCACCAGCACCACAGCCGACCCCAGCGCCATCTGCGCCGCGCGCGTGCCGCGGATGAGCTTGAGGCCTTCATAAATCAGGACGGAGACAATCAGGATGTCGATGACATCCCACCAGTTCACCGGGGGCCGCTGCAGGAGGGCGGTGATCTGGTCCATATCGCCCCGCTAGACTATCAAATAAGGTTCCGGGTTCTTAACGCATCCGAGACGCGGACGACATCCATCATGGGTTTGACGTCGTGGACACGGACGATGTGGGCACCGAGCCAGATCGAGGCGGCGACGGCCGCGGCGGTGCCCCAGACTCGGTCGGCCGGTTCACGTGGGCCCAGGGCGGATTGCAGGAACGACTTGCGTGACGGCCCGGACAAAATCGGGACACCGAGCGCCGCCAGTGCGGGCATCCCAACCAGCGCTTCCATCGATTGCTCGGCCCGCTTGGCGAAGCCCAAACCAGGGTCGATAATCAATCGCTCCCGCGAGACCCCCGCCGCTTCAGCCACAGCCAGCCTCGCCGCAAGCTCGTCGCGCACATCCTGCACAACATCGCGATACACGGCGCGGTCATACATCGCCTGCGACCGGCCCCGATGATGCATCAGCACGGCCGCCACACCGTGGCGCGCCACCGTGGACGCCATCTGCGGGTCGGCGGCAAACGCCGTGACGTCGTTCACAATGCTGGCGCCAAGCGCGATGGCGCGTTCGGCAATCTCGGCCTTATAGGTGTCGATGGAGATGGGCACAGTGACCCGCCCGCGCAGCCCCTCGAGCACGGGCCCGACCCGTGCCCACTCGTCCGCAGCGGGCAGCAACGCAGCCCCTGGGCGTGTCGATTCGCCGCCGATGTCGAGAATGTCCGCGCCATCCTGCACCATTTGAATGGCGTCAGCGATGGCGCGGTCGGGGTCGAAGTGTTGCCCCCCGTCCGAGAAGGAGTCGGGGGTGACGTTGACAATCGCCATGACGAGCGTGCGCTCGCCAAGCGTGAGGACCAGACCCGACGGGAGTGGGATCCGGAACGTCCGACGGATCACGTCAGGCCTGCGTGGCAGGTTTCGGCAGCGGCGGCACCAGCGTCGGGCGGTCGGTCGCTTCGTCGCGCGGCACTCCACCCACCTTGGGCGGCGTCGGCAGCTCTTCGAGCGGTTCACCAGCGACAATCTTGTGCACCTGCTCGGCATCGAGCACCTCGCGCAACAGCAGTTCGTCGGCGATCTTCAGCAACAGTGCCTTGTTTTCGCTGAGCACGGTGCGCGCGCGATCATAGTTGGTGAGCACAAACCGCTTCACCTCCGAGTCGATGCGGACCGCCGTCTCCTGACTGTAGTCCTGCGACTTGGAAATCTCGCGGCCGAGAAACACCTGCTCCTCGCGCTTACCGAACGTCAGTGGGCCCATCTCGTCGCTCATGCCCCACTCACACACCATGCGGCGCGCCAGTTCTGTGACACGTTCGAGGTCGTTACCGGCGCCGGTGGTCAGCGCGCCGTTGGTGATCTCCTCGGCGATGCGACCGCCAAGCAGAATCGCCAGCTGATCCATGAGGTAGTCGCGCGAGTAGTTGTGCTTCTCCTCAGTCGGCAACTGCATCGTGAGTCCCAGCGCCATGCCGCGCGGGATGATCGTGACCTTGTGGATCGGATCGGCGTGCGGCAACATCACCGCCAGCAACGCGTGTCCGGCTTCGTGGATCGCCGTGACGCGTTTTTCGGCCTCGGTGATGACCATCGACCGGCGCTCCGAGCCCATGAGGACCTTGTCCTTGGCGTGCTCGAAGTCGGCCATGCGCACAACCTTCTGGTTGTAGCGCGCCGCATTGAGGGCCGCTTCATTGACCAGGTTGGCCAGGTCGGCACCACAGAAGCCCGATGTGCCGCGCGCAATCACGCTGATATTCACATCGTCGGCCAGCGGGATCTTCTTGGTGTGCACCAGGAGGATGCCTTCGCGGCCTTTGAGGTCGGGGCGGTTGACGACGATCCGGCGGTCAAAACGACCCGGGCGAAGCAGCGCGGGGTCGAGAACGTCGGGACGGTTGGTTGCCGCGATGAGAATGACGCCTTCATTCGATTCGAAGCCGTCCATCTCCACGAGCAACTGGTTCAGAGTCTGTTCACGTTCATCGTGACCGCCGCCCAGGCCCGCGCCACGATGGCGGCCGACCGCGTCAATTTCGTCGATGAAGACGATGCAGGGCGCGTTCTTTTTGCCCTGTTCAAAAAGGTCGCGCACACGTGAGGCGCCGACGCCGACGAACATTTCGACGAAGTCGGAACCCGAGATCGAGAAGAATGGCACCTTGGCCTCTCCAGCGATCGCCTTGGCCAGCAGGGTCTTGCCGGTGCCGGGAGGGCCGACCAGCAGCACCCCACGCGGAATGCGCCCGCCGAGCTTCTGGAAGCGCTGCGGGTCCTTCAGGAAGTCGACCAGCTCTTTCACCTCTTCCTTGGCCTCGTCGCAACCAGCGACATCGGCGAAGGTGGTGGTGTTGTTGGCCTCGTCGAGCATGCGCGCCTTGCTCTTGCCGAAACTGAAGGCGCCACCCTTGCCGCCGCCCTGCATCTGCCGCATGAAGTAGACCCACACGCCGATCAGCAGCAGGAAAGGTCCCCAGCTGATCAGGATGGTCATCAGCAGCGACGGCTCTTCGCGCGGCTTGACGTCGAACTTGACGCCGTTGCTGATCAGGTCACCGACGAGGCCTCGGTCGAGGTAGGTCGCG
>JBKJTD010000096.1:0-10220 GCA_046590915.1 Vicinamibacterales bacterium | reverse complement strand
CGATGGGCTCGGTGTCGTGTGTGCCGGTCGTGGCGACCGATCGACGTGGATAGTGGGACGGCAGCACAAACGGTTCGCCGGGCTCGTACCACACGCGCTCCCACCGAAGCACCTTGTAGCCGCCCACGCCCAGTCGCGCGATCGACGACCGGACAAACTCCGGCACCGTGCCGAGGTCCTCGGCAACCACTGCGGCGCCGGCGCTGAGGAAGGCGCGCATGACCTGCTCGCCCTGCCACAGTTGTGTGTCTTCGTTGTTGGGCAGGAAGAACTGCTCCCCGTTGGGTGCCCGCCCGTACGTTCGGTAAAATCCGACCAGGTGATCCACACGGAACCCGTCGTACAACGCGGCCATCCGACGCGCGCGCTCGTGTATCCACGCGAAACCGGATCCGGCAATGACATCCCACCGGTACATCGGCAGGCCCCAATCCTGGCCGGTATCGCTGAACGCATCAGGGGGCACGCCCACCGATACATCGGTCAGAAACTCATGCTGCCTGGACCAGACATCGGCACTGTGGGTATCGACGACAAACGGCAGATCCCCGTAGAGAGCGATGCCCCGCGCATGCAACGCGTTTCGCGCGGCACGCCACTGCTGGTCGGTGACCCATTGCACGTACTGCGTGTATCTGATCTCGCGGCTCAGTTGCCGGCGCAACTCCCCCAGCGTCCTGTCGTCACGCCGGGCTACGGCCCCGGGCCACTCGCGCCACGACTTGCCGGGCCACAAGGTTTCGCACGACCGGAACAACGCGTATTCGTCGAGCCACCACTTCTGGCGTGACGTGAATCCCGCAAATTCCGCCGCGCGGGTTGTGCGATCCGCCCAGTCGGTGCGAAGAAAGCGTTCAAAGGCCTGGCCGATCGCCGCCTCTTTCACACGCCGGACATCCGCGAAACGCACGCGCGCACTGGCCCGCACGTCGCTGATCAGTCTCCGATTCTCTTCGCCAAGCCCGGCCACACCGCCAACCTGCCGAAAATCCTCCAGCGCATCCACGGAGATGTAAATGGGATCGATCGCCATCGCGGAACATGCCGAATACGGTGACGTCTGCCCCGTCGGCATCGTGCCGATCGGCAGCAACATCAACCGATCGCACCCGGCCTCATCGAGCCACTGCGCGAATGTCTCCAGGTCCCCAATCTCGCCGATGCCCCACGACGAGGATGACGCCATGGCGGAAAGAGGAACATTGATGCCGAGGTGACGTGTCATACAGCAATCTCAAGAACGCGACTTATGCCCTTCACAAACGCGGCCGGCTCAGGCAACAGGCTCACGACGAGGTGGGCTCCGGCGTGGAAGTCAAAAAAGTATCCCGGATGCACCACGACATGCGACTCCTGAAGAATGCGCATCACCAGGGCTTCTTCGCCAACAGTGGCGGGCACCTGAATGACGACGCACCACCCGCCCTCAGGCGCCAGCACACGGACGGCTGGGTAACCCGTGCACAGCGCCAGGAGCGTCTGGTAGTTGCCGAGCACCCGCCGGCGAATGTGATCGCGGACGACGGCGCCGTCCGCGAGTAGCCGCGCGGCCGCGACCTGCACCGGGGTCGAGACGGACAAATACGTGTCGCAGATGATCTCAAGGCGCTGCATCGTGTCGGTCACGTCACTGGTGGGCCCTGAAACCACCATCCATCCCAGCTTCACCTGCGGGAGTCCGGCAGACTTCGAGAGACCGCCGAGTGTGAAGGTCAGCACGCGGTCCTCACCCAGCAGCGAGCTCGCATCCGGCCGCGGGTCGATCGCGTAGCCGGAAAAGACCTCGTCACTCACCAGCGCCAGATCCCGCTCGCGCGCGAACGTGACGAGCCATTCGTGGTCCGCCTGCCGCAACATCGAACCGGTCGGATTGTTGGGCGAGACCACCAGGATCGCTTTCGTGCGCGGGGTCCACGCCTGCACCAGACTGTGGCGATCGAGCGACCACGCCCCGTGATTGACCAGCTGATACGACCTCGCCTCAACGGCGTCGAGCTGTGTGAGCAGCGTGAACAGTGGATAACTCGGCTCCGGCGTCAGCACCTGATCGCCGGCGTCACACAACAACTTGAACAGGAGCGAATACGCCTCGCTGGTGCTCGCGGTCAACACGACCTGGTCATGGTCGACTCGCGCGCCCGTGGTGCTCATCTCGTCCGCAACAGCCTGCCGGGCGGACTGGAGACCGAAGGGCGACGGCTCGTACGTCAGGCCTCGGGCGTCCGCCATGGGGGCGAGCAGCTCGGACGGATACGCCAGCCCCACGGCGGTGGGGTTGGATGTCGTCAAATCAATCAAGGTGACGCCTTGCGCACGCAAAGCCGCGACCGCGGCACTGAAGCGGTTGGCGTCAAGGAGGGGCGGCAGGCGAGACGAAAACACGAGCGTCGTTACGATACCCCGACCGGCGTACACTGGTGCGCATGCCAACGCTTCGAATTGTGGCCGGCGCCCTGGCCTGCGCGCTGCTGGTCGCGATCGCACCACTCTCCGCTCAACAGGCGCCCAAGGTCTCGGTTCCCTACAACATGTTCACTCTGCCCAACGGCCTGACGGTGATCCTCCACGAGGACCACAGCGTGCCGATGGTGACGGTCAACGTCTGGTACCACGTCGGCTCGGCGCGCGAGAAATTCGGACGCACGGGCTTTGCCCACCTCTTTGAACACATCCTGTTTGAAGGCTCCAAGAACGTCAAAGAGGGCGACTTCGACAACCTGCTCGAGGCCGCCGGCGGCAACAACAACGGCTCCACCACGACCGACCGTACGAACTACTACGAGTCGCTCCCGGCCAACGCCCTCGACCTCGCGCTGTTTCTCGAGTCTGACCGCATGGGCTTCCTGCTCGACGTGGTCACACCGCAACTGGTTGACGGCCAACGCGACGTCGTCAAGAACGAACGGCGCCAGAGTTACGACAACGCGCCCTACGGCATGGCGAACGTCCGCCTCAGCGAGCTGATGTACCCCAAAGAACATCCGTACTACTGGCCGGTCATCGGCTACATGGAAGACCTCTCCGCCGCGACGCATGACGATGTGAAGGACTTCTTCTCGAAGTACTACGCGCCGGCCAACTCCAGCCTCGTCATCGCGGGCGACATCAACCCCGCCGAGGTTCGCAAGAAAGTGGAGCACTGGTTCTCCGACGTCAAGGCGGGGCCCCGCCCGGAACCGATCATGGTGCCCCCGGTGGAACTGACGTCAGTGGTGACCGAAACCCTGACCGACAACGTCGAGCTGCCGCGGCTCTACATGTCCTGGCACTCCCCGGCCCAATTCAAACCGGGTGACGCCGAACTCGATGTGCTGGCAGGCGTGCTGACCGGCGGCAAGAATTCGCGCCTGTACAAACGCCTCGTGTACGACCTGCAGCTTGTGCAGAGCATCAGCGCGTTTCAGGCGAGCGCCATTCACGGCTCCCGGTTCCAAATCACCGCCACGGCACGACCGTCGACTGACCCACCGGCGGCAGTGTTGGCCAAGATCAAGGCGATCATCGATGAAGAAATCGAAAAGCTGAGACAGGCCCCCCCGGACGCCCGAGAAGTGCAGCGTGTGCTCAATGGCATCGAGTCCAGCTTCTTGAACGGCATGCAGCAAAGTGCCTCCAAGGCCGACCAGATGAACGCCTATTACTTCGCGACGGGCAATCCTGACTACTTTCAGGAAGACCTCGCGCGATACATGGTGCTCCAACCCAACGACATTCAGGCGGCCGCGAAGCGGTGGCTGCCCTCCGACCGGCGCCTCGAGCTATCGGTCCACCCGAAAGGAAAGTAAGGCGCACCATGATGAAACACACAGACAAGACCGTCGCGTGCCTGATCATTGTTGCGGCTGTCGTCGCATCCGCGCTGGCGCTTCCGCTCGCCGCTTCGCAGGCGCCCGATCGCTCAAAACCGCCCGCCCCTGGGCCCGCAGCCGCCATCACGCTGCCCCCGATTCAGAAACACACTCTCACCAACGGCCTGCCCGTATGGATCGTCAATATGCCGAAGGTTCCGGTCGCGCAGATCAACCTGATCGTGCGCGCCGGCGCCGCCGTGGACCCGGTGGGCAAATACGGCCTCTCGAGCTTCACGGCCGCGATGCTCGATGAGGGCGCGGGTTCCAGGAACGCGCTCGAACTCGCCGACGCCATCGAATTCCTCGGCATCAGCATCTCCACCGGCAGCTCCTGGGACGCATCGACTGTGGGCCTCTTCACTCCGGTCTCCAAGCTCGACGACGCTTTGCCGCTGCTGGCGGATGTGGCGCTCCGTCCCACGTTCTCGGAACACGAAGTGGAGCGCCTTCGCAAGGAGCGACTGACGACCCTGCTGCAGCAGAAAGACAATGCATCCGCACTGGCGACGCAGGGGTTCGGCCGCCTGGTGTACGGACCTCGACACCGCTACGGCACTGGAGCCATGGGCAACAGCGTCTCGAACGGCGAGATGACAGCTGCGGAGATTCGCAGCTTCCACGCGCAGTACTTCCAGCCGCAGAACGCCCACCTGCTCGTCGTCGGCGATGTGCAGGCTGCGGCACTGCTGCCGAAGTTGGAGAAGGCGTTTGGTGGATGGAAGAACGCCGGAGCCGCGCCGGCCAAGCCGGCACTGCCAGTTGCTACTCAACATGCGGCGAAGGAGATCTACCTGATTGACCGACCCGGCGCGGCGCAATCGCAGATTCGCATCGGCTGGATTGGCGTGCCGCGCAGTACGCCGGACTATTACGTGCTCGAGGTAATGAACACGGTGCTTGGCGGTTCTTTCACCTCCAGGCTTAATCAGAACCTTCGCGAACGCAACGGCTACTCCTACGGCGCAGGCTCGGTGTTCGACATGCGCTCGACCCCGGGCCCTTTCTACGCATCATCGGGCGTGCAGACGGACAAGACGGCGGAGTCGCTGCGTGAGTTCTTCAACGAGTTGACGGCGATTCAGCAGCCGGTTCCGGCTGCCGAACTGGACCGCGCAAAGAACTACCTCGCGTTGGGCTTCCCGGCTGGGTTTGAAACCACGGGATCGGTCGCCGCGCAGATTGGCGAACTCATCGTTTACGGCCTGAACGAAACGACGTTCAGTGAATATGTCGGCAAGATCCAGGCAATTACCACCGCCGATGTGTCACGTGCCTCCAAGCAGTACGTGCAGCCCGACAAGTTTGCGGTGATCGTCGTCGGTGACCTGTCGAAGATCGAGGCCCAGATTCGCGCAGCGAATCTGGGACCGGTGCGTGTGGTGCCGGTGGATGAGATCATCAAGTAGGTGATCGTTGTTGTGGGTGCGGGCGCTGCTGGACTCGTTGCCGCGATCTTCGCGCGAGCCGGTGGCACTCCCGTCACGTTGCTGGAGCGCACCAGTGATGGTGGTCGCAAGATTCTGATTAGCGGAGGCGGCAGGTGCAACATCCTGCCGTCTTCGCTTCATCCGGAACGATTTGTGACCGACTCCCCTGCGCATCTCATGCGCGGGCTCCTGCGGTCGTGGCCACTCAGCGAGCAACGCCGCTTTTTCGAACAAGACATCGGCCTCCCGCTCGCGCTTGAGGAGGAATCCGGCAAGTTGTTTCCCAGGTCAGACAAAGCGCGTGACGTGCGTGATGGACTCATGTCGCTGGCGGTCAGACGCGGCGTTGAATTTCAAAGCAACACGACCGTGACCGGCCTGTCGGCAGGACGAGACGATGCGACTCGGTGGCGGATGACGACCTCGCGTGGTGAGATGAAGGCCTCGGCTGTGATTCTCGCGACCGGTGGACTCTCCGTCCCGGCCACCGGCAGCGACGGTGCCGGTCTGCGATGGGCGGAGCAACTCGGCCACGAGATGCATCCCTTGTATCCAGCCTTGACACCACTCACAGGCACGATGCCTGGACGAGCGGACCTGGCCGGCATTTCGATGTCGGTGCGGATTCGCGCGAAGGCTGATGGCAGGACTCGCGAGTCGGAAGGCGGATTCCTCCTTACCCATCGCGGGTACAGCGGGCCGTCCGTGCTGGATGTGTCGCACATGGCCACGCGGGCGGCGAACGAACCGGCCGTCTTTCGAGTCGCGTGGACCACGCGCACAGACGCCGAGTGGCTGAAAGACATCACCACCACGACTGGCCGGGTTGCGAGCATCGTGGCTCGACACCTTCCTGAGCGCCTCGCAGAGGCGTTGTGCGCTGACGCCGGTCTGCCTTCAGACAGGCGTGGACCAGAACTACGACGGGAGGAACGGTTGGCGCTTGTCGAGCGGCTCACGTCGTATGCGCTGTCATGGACGGGAGACGAGGGCTACAAGAAGGCCGAGGTCACCGGCGGCGGCGTGGCGCTGACGGCCGTTGATGCGCGCACGCTCGAAAGCAAGCGGCACCCGCGCCTGTTCATGTGTGGCGAGATGCTCGACGCGTTTGGCCCGATCGGCGGCTACAACTTCGCGTGGGCCTGGGCGACGGGCCGCGCCGCCGGCCTCGGCGCTGCGGCCCCTTCTTAGCCTCCACAGACTCTGCCGGGAGGCGTGGCGGGAGCGGGCTGAACGGACAGGTGCTGCACCTTTGGCGGCGTCGTTGGGGCAAGCGTGATGGCGACACGCACGTCGCCGCGCTCGCACGACATCGTCCACGACCCACGCAACGCGTTCTCCACGTCGAAGGGTGCGTCCACTTTGCAGACGCCGACCTTGGAGCGCAGGCTCGTGATGTGACGCTGGCGTCGGTCCTTCGATTCGTCCAGGAAAAGGTTGACGGCCGCAATCCGATCCGCCAACCCATCGTCCCACTGATTGACAAGCTGTGTGACGTCGGCCTTGGCGGCGAGCAGAGCCTCGCTCGGTTCGGGCTGGCGACGAGTTAAACCGCCGGTTCGCGCGAGGGCCGACGTGGCCGCATCAAACACGCCGTCCCACCCGGCGTACGTCAGATTACCCATGGCAATCAGAGCCACACCCTCCTCAGGATACCAGCGCATCTGCGATCCAAATCCTGGCAGACCGCCGCTGTGGGAGACGACGTGGCGGTAGTCGCAGGTTTGGCGAATGCGCAGACCATAACCGTAGGCGCTGACGTTCAGTTGAGTGGCGGTAGCCGTGGCGGGTCTGGCGCGGACAGCCTGCTGCATTTCGCGGAGAGACGCTCGCCGCACTGGGCCGGGATCGGCGTCACTGCGCGGGGGCCACGCACTCATCAGGAAGCTGACATATTTCGCCAGATCCCGTGTGGACGTGAGCATGCCCCCCATCGCGCCAAAGGCCCCGTCGGGCAGTTGCGGTTCCTGCTTCCACTGAGCGTCTTCCCACCGGTACCCATGCGCGAGTCGCTCGGCAGGTACAGCAGCAGGCTCAAGGGTCGTCGCCGTCATGCCGAGCGGCTGGAGGATCTGCGTGCGGACGTAGTCGGCATACGGCGTGCCCGACACACGCGACACAATGCGGCCAAGAATGGCGAAACCGTAGTTGGAGTATTCGTACGACGTTCCGGGCGCAGTGGAGAACGGGATACCTGACTTGAGCAGCGCGGAGAACTCGTCCTCGGTCACCGCGAGCTGCTGGTCGCCCCAGGGGTTGTCTTCCGGAAACCCTTCGGCGTGTGACAGCAGGTGCCGGATGGTGATCTTCGGCGAATCGGTCGTGGGATATGTCAGCGAAACCAGTTGGGGCACATAGCGCTCGGCCGGATCGTCGAGCCCCAACTTGCCTTCGTCGCGAAGCTTCAAGATCGCCAGGGCGGTAAAGCTCTTGGTCATCGACGCAATGCGGAACACGGTGTCTGCCGTGACGGGCGTCATCGTCTGACGCTCCCGCAAGCCCGGAAAGCCGGAATGTACGAGGTCGCCGTCCACCAGCACACCGTACGCAATCCCCGGAACCCGGTTGTTGCGGGCAAAGTCGGCGAAGAGCCTGTCAATTTCCGGCAACGCTTTTTTCAGGGTCTCAACCCGCGTTAACGACGACTGGGTGGGAGACTGCGCGACAGGGGCGGTGCCGGCGAGGGCCACGAGTCCCACAAGGGCGACAACGGAACGGGAGCGTCGGAATGACACCATGATGGTGCCGACTCTAATACAATCGGCCACGGAGGATTCACCCATGTCACTTTCTCGACGAGACTTTCTGGCCACGACTGCGGTTGCGGTTGGTGCGACGACGTTCGGTCGCTCTGCTCTGGCGGCGGCCTGGCAACAGCAGCCACAGGCGCCACCCCCCGTCAACCCGGTGTTTACTGAGATTCGCCGCAATGTCGGCTTTTTCACAGGTCGCGGGGGCACCATCGGGTACCTCGTCAACCCAACCGGGGTCGTGGCGGTGGACAGCCAGTTTCCCGACTCCGCGAAGCTCTTTGTGGCCGGCCTCAACGAGCGATCAAAAAATCGGCCTGTCGATTGCCTGATCAACACGCACCATCACGGCGATCACACCGCCGGCAACAACGAGTTCCGTGGGCTGGCGAAAGCGGTTGTTGCACACCAGAAGGCGACCGAACTGATCAAGGCTGCGGCTGAGCGGCCCAACGCCGCACCGATGCTCGTGCCTGACAAGACGTTCACCGATGTGTGGCGCGAACAGATTGGTGGCGAGTGGGTGCGCGCGACACACCACGGTCGCGCACACACCGGGGGCGATGCCGTCATCACGTTTGAAGGCGCAAACGTTGCGCACATGGGCGACCTGATGTTCAACCGTCGGTGGCCGGTCATCGACCGTCCGAGTGGTGCGCACATTGCCAACTGGGTGACGGTGCTCGAAAAGACTGTGGCCGATCACAGCGCCGATACGATTTACATCTTCGGGCACGCAGGCGGCACGTTTCCCGTCACGGGTTCGAGCAAGGATCTGATGGTCTTCCGCGATTTCATCACGGCCGCGTTGGAGCATACGCGCACGGCGGTCAAAGGCGGGCAGACGCGCGAGGTCTTCATCGCCAGCAAGCCGATCATCAAGGGATTTGAGGACTTCGGTGCCGGGTCCGGTGCCGGACCAATGGGCGCGTTGTTCGACGAGATCAGCCAGGGGGCCTGAGGTCCAAGGTCCGACAGGGTCCAGGGTCCACGGTTCCTGCGACACTACCGCTTGTCAATGACGAAGACTTTGGCTTCGCCGGGGCCGAGGCGCACGTGCCAGCGGGAGCCGGTGGCGCGATAGAGCATCGACATCATGTTGCCGTCGAACAGGCTGAGCCATTCGGCCGCCGGGACGGCCGCGGGAAACACCGCGTAGGTGTCGATGACCCGACCAGTTGTGGAGGACGCGTTCGTGGCGATAATGACCCACGAACGCGTGTTCTCCAGCAGTGAGAGTTCCAGGAACGAGTCGGGCGGATCGATCGTGACGGCGGGGCCGCGTCGAAGACTCGCCAGCAGCGATCCGTTGCTGGTGAGTTGACGCCCGAGCGCCGAGGCGAGCGGCACCCAGTCCAAGGGCCCCGATTGGTCGCGCATGCCGGTCCCGGTCGGCAACCCGGCATCAAACGACACCACACGTGCGCCGTGTGCGACCGCGCGCCATACCAGAGACGTCCATTCGCTGCGGGGGGTGCGACTGATCCAGAGGTCGACCTTGGATTCACCCCGCGTGGTCGTGGCGAATGTCAGCGGCACGGACTCAGAGCGAACAACCACGGTGAGGTCGAGGCGCGAGGCCATCCGCTGAATTTCCTCCGCGCCCTGCACGTGCTGCAGCGGCCACGTCACTGCGTTGAAACCGCTCGCCTTGATCGCTTCCAGATCCGCATACCGTGGCACCCCAGAGGGCATGCCCCGATACCAGACGCTGGCGAGCACCTGCGCACTGGCAACGGCCGGCAGCAGCAGGAGCCACGCGACCGTGGTCACAGCCGTGCGCCAATTCACCATCGTCAGGCTTCCAGTTGCACGAGGTGATGCACGGGATGGCCGGCCATGGTCACGATGAGGTCGTTGATGTCGATCGGGCCGCGTTCAGGATGGGTGATCACTCGGGCGCGGACGTCTGAGGCCAGGCCGCCCACCAACGCGATGTTCATCGCCCGGACGGATGCAAACGCTGCCTGTGCGGTCGCCACATCCACAAATGGCGCCTCGAACTCAAGGAGCGGATCCTGGTCCATCGGCTGCACGACGTAGTCGGGAATCGCCAACGCCATGCGGACACGTGTGCTGAAGATCAGCTCCCACTGCACCACGTGGACCAGCACCTGATGGCGCGTCCATTTGCCGGGCGCCCACGGCGCATGCCAACGCCGTATGCCGTCCATGTCGAGGGCCGCGAGCCT
>JBKJTD010000265.1:0-5701 GCA_046590915.1 Vicinamibacterales bacterium | reverse complement strand
TTGCCTCATTGCCTCATTGCCTCATTGCCTCATTGCCTCATTGCCTCATTGCCTCATTGCCTCATTGGCTCATTGCCCCATTGGCCCATTATCATCGGCGGCTGCTTTATCCGGTAGCCGCCCAGCATCCTTGAGCGCGCGGCGAAGCAGAAATTCAATCTGACCGTTCAGACTGCGCAGGTCGTCGTTCGCCCAACGCTGCATGGCGTCGAGCGTCTGGCGGTCCATGCGCAGCAGAAACGGTTTTCGATCAGCCATTCGGGTGGTCAGACTCTCTATTGGTGAATGGTACCGGCGTTGATGACCGGCTGTGTGTTGCGATCGCCACACAACACCACGAGCAGGTTGCTCACCATCGCGGCCTTGCGGTCGTTGTCGAGGGTGACCACATCCCGCTGGGAGAGCAGTTCCAGAGCCATCTCCACCATGCCGACCGCGCCTTCGACGATGCGTGAACGAGCGGCGATAATCGCGCCGGCCTGCTGGCGCTGCAACATGGCTGACGCAATTTCAGGTGCGTAGGCCAGGTGATTGATGCGGGCTTCGAGCACTTCCACCCCCGCCTTGGCCAGGCGCGCCTGCACTTCCCCCTTCAACTGCTCGGCGATTTCCGCCGTGTTGCCGCGCAACGATTTGTGATGTTCTTCGTGCGCGTCATACGGGTACTGCGTGGCCAGGTTGCGGACGGCTGCTTCGCTCTGCACCTTGACGTAGTGTTCGTAGTTGTCGACTTCGAAACACGCTTCGGCGGTTTCCGTCACTTTCCAGACCACCACCGCGGCGATTTCGATGGGGTTGCCCTCAAGATCGTTGACTTTGATCTGCGCGCTTTCGAAGTTGCGCACGCGCAGCGTGATGTGGCGCTTGGTCAGGAGGGGATTGGCCCAGTGGAAGCCGTCCTGTTTCACCGTGCCCCAGTACTTGCCGAGCAGCGTCAGCACCTTGGCTTCGTTCGGATCAACCACAAAGAACCCGCCCAGGCTCACGCAGGCCACGAGCTCCACCACCGCCCACATCACAATGAGCCCGATCGACGCGTCGGGTGAAGTCGCTCCGGCGATGATCTGCCACGTCGCCACCCCGATCACGCCAAGAAGCACCGGAACCATCACCCACCCAGACACTGCCGTCCGAAGGCGCTCGCGAACCATCATCCCCTCCATTTGTCGCAGGAATCACGCCCAGCGATGGCAAAATGATATCATTTTGAAAACTTGTGTGTCAAGCACGAGGGGGCGAGGTGCTCAAAATGGTGCTTAAAGTGGTGCTCAAAGCGGTGCTCAAAGCGGTGCTCAAACGGGGTGCTCGAAGTGGGTGCTCGAGGAGCACGCCCCTTGGAACCCTGGACCGTGGACCCGTGGGACCATGGACCCTTGGAGACCCTTGGACCCCCTAAAATTTGACAGTGATGTCCGCGACCAGCGGGAGATGGTCCGAGGCCATAAGGGCGAGGCGGGTCTTCGGGAGTGAGACGTTCCGGACGGAGATGTCGCCCTCGTAGTAGATGTGGTCGAGGTGCACGAGTGGGAAGATCCCGGGGTAGGTGCGCCGACGTTTCAGGAACTGAAAGATGTCGATGCTCTTGAGCCGCTCGGCCAGAATGTCGCCGGCGAGTGTGCGCGACCACTCGTTGAAATCGCCAAGCAGGATCTTGGGCGCCGCCGTGCGACGGTCTTGCACCCACGCGGCCAATCGCGCGGCTTGATACCTGCGCTCGAGGAGCGCGGTGCCCAGGTGGGCGTTGTAGACCTGCAGCGTTCCGGGGCCGACGTCGACGGCCACCCGCTGGGTGCCGCGCGGCTCACAGGTCTTCCACGACAGGTCGTACTGGGCGTGGTTCCACATCGGGAATCGACTGAGGATCATGTTGCCGAACTGGTGGCCGCGCAGCTCGCGAATAGGCCCCATGATCCAGCCCATGCCCAGCGCCGCGCCGATGATTTCGGCGTGGCCCGCAGTGGAGCGGCCCGGGCCGATGACTTCCTGCAGCGCGATGATGTCCGGGCTGAGGGCCTGCAATACCTCCGCGATCCGTTCGGGACGCGTCCGCCGATCGAGGCCTCGACCGCGATGAATGTTGTAGGTGACGATGCGCAGATCCACGGTCAGTGCACGCCACCCCGTACACGCAGGAGCGGCGCCATGTCCTTGCGCACCACGAGGCGATCTTCGGGCAAGGTGACGGTTTCGATGTTCGTCTGTTTGATCAGTCGATCAAAGACGCCCGGGTCGCCCAGGTCGCTTTGATCGATTCCGCGGGTGGCCGCGATGAAATACTGGCCCGGCGGCAGCCCCTTCATCTCATAAATCCCCGCGTCGTTGGGATACACGAGTCTGGTGTATCGGCTTTGCGGCCGCCAGTTCACAGGATTGATGGAAAATGCCACCACCGCGTAACTCTGCAGGTCGTCACGGCCTGGGGGCACTACGAACCCCCGCAGGATCGAGGTCCGGTCAGACAGGACGATCCGGAAGTCGGGTGCCAACTGGCCGTAGTTGAAGTTGCGCGGCACGTCGGTGATGTCTGCGCCCTGAAACTCCACACGCTTCATATGCCAACCATCGGGCAGCCCATCCACCCGGAAGAAGTGCCGGCCGGCCATGATGCCGTTGATCTTCCACGTATCGTCAGGCTTTACGTATCCACTGACGGAGTCACCAAAGTCGTTGCCGTCTTCCATCGGCATGCGGACGATGATGCCGGTGCGGGTGGGCGGGACCTGGCCACTCGACGTCTCCCAGGCGACAACGCCCGACACGATGGCGCCTTCCAGCAGCACCATGTGCGCATCACGTTTGTCAGCGCCTCTGACCTCGAGCGAATACACGCTGAACCGCGTGACGCCTTCATGCTCGGTTTCACCGCGCGCCTGTATGCGGTAGCGGCCTGGAGGCACGTTCGCAAAGAGGTACTCGCCACCCGGCTCCATGCTGGGGTCGGTCAACGTGAAGAGCGAGAACTGGTCGTTGCGCGTCGGGCTCATCTGCACCGCTGCGGCCAGCAGCGGCTTTGCGCCGCCGCCACTTTCGATGGGGGTGGCAATGGAGCCCAGCACCCGGGACGGCCGGATGATGCGCAGTTTGAACTCCAGCCGCTCGGAGGTGACTCCGGGATCGAGCGTGATGCGTACGGCTTCATCCGGGAAGACCACGCCAGGGTAGAAGGTCGGCGAATAAAACAACTGGCCCTCCTTGTCACCGACGCTCTGAAAGGCCGGGTCGAAGGCACTGAGGTAGTACTGCCCGGGAGCGAGCCCAATGAGCCGGAACTCACCGCGGTCGTCGGTGATGGCCTCAGACACAGTCACAAGCGTTCGGCGGTCGCCCTCAAACGTCGCGCGCATCGCCTCGACCAGCGCCCCCGCAAATGGAGTGCCGTCTTCATCAAGCACCCGGCCGCTGATCGACACCTGCTCCACAAGCTGGATGACGAGATCCTGTTTGACCTGATCCTGCGCGAGCGTCACGAGCGAGGGTGGCACGGCGGGGGGCGCTTCGCCGAAGGCGCGTGGCGCATAGCCGGTTTTGGTCACGGTGACGAGAAATGAGTTGGTCGACGGCAGGTCGGTGAAGCGGAACGTGCCGTCCGCCTCGGTCAGCAGCACACGCGGAAAGGGAAGGATTGCGGGATCGGCCGACAGAATGACCCGCGCCCGCACCAGCGGGGTATTTGTGGAAAACGCCATCACCTTTCCGGCAATCACGCCTCGGGGGACCGGCGGAGGAGCCGCCTCGGTTTTGGCCACCTCAACGGCCTGACCACCCGATGTGGGGAGGACCGCCTGCGGATTGGCCGAGGGTGCTGGTGTCCGCCCCGTCGGCTCGGCGGCAGGCGTGGCGACGCGCGCGCCGGCCCCGCCACCACACGCGGCCGCTGCCAGACTGACAATCGCCACCAGGCTGGGGAGCCACGGCGAGGAGCGGAGGAGTCGCATGGCCCTATGATAATCCGATGGGTCACCTGCGCACCGAATTTGAAGTCACGTGTCCCTGCTGCCAGAGCACGCTCGTTGTCGACGCGGGCCTCCAGCGGGTCGTTCGCCACGTCGAACCTGAGCGGCCCGACAAGCCGAAGCTTGACGAGGCCCACCAGATTCTCGCCGACGAAAAAGCACGCCGGGAAGCGCTTTTCGAGAAGTCCGTCCTCTCTGAGAAGAACCGGGGCGACGCGCTCTCGAAGCGGTTTGAGGACGCGCTCAAGCAGGCACAGTCCGAGCCGATCACCAAACCCACCAGGGACTTCGACCTCGACTGAGGAGTCCACAACGAGGCGTGGAGGACTGGGAGGTTAAACAAAAAAACTCTCAGCTCTCCATGCCTCGCTGTGAAAACGTTCCTGATCTGCTGATCTACGTGAAATGCGCTGGCAGCTCCGACCACGTCGATCGATCGTAGTAGGCGAGGGGTTTAACGCCGGGGTGTGCACGGCGAAACGTGAAGTACCGGCGGCGGAGGCGGTCGACGCGCGACTGCGAATACCGAATGGCGGTGTGCGGAATCTCGTACAGCAGCCGCTCGACTTTCCACACGTGGCCCGCCGACAGGCGCCAGTCGTACGATCCCAGCACCCGGAGATCCACACTGCCGTACGCGCGCAGGCACCCGGTGGTATCGATGAACGGCTCACAGTAGGTGAGCGCCATTGCACGAAGTGATCGGAACACGGGCTGGCGCCCGTGCAGTCCCGGGTCGCGCGACTTCGCAACTGATCCCCAGCCGGTCGTGGTCTTGTAGACGAAGATCACGTGATCCAAGCCGTCCTCCGATTCCAGGCTCATCACCGTCGGCGGGTAGCCATGCTGTTCGAGGATGACGGCCGCCGTGAGGGCGGCTTCCAGGCAATGGGCCGTACCGGTGGCCACGACGCTGCGAAATGTCCGCTGCTGCGGGCCGCCAGGCGGTGGTTCGGTGTTGTAGGTGAGGCCGTTCAGATATCGCTGGACGTCCTTCGGCGTGCGAAGGCGGCCGACGAGGCGGCGTTCGGCCGCCGTGAACTTATCGCGAGAGGTGCGCACGCAGGTCAGTCAGCACGGCGCGTGGGGCCCAGTCGCTGCCGGGATACATTTTGATCAACGTGCCGTCGGCGGCAAACAGCCCCGTGCGCAGGTTGTGCGTAATCTCCGTTGCCCCGTCGGGACCACGAATCACTCCGACGCCAAATTTGGCGGCGAGTCGTTCCACCGTGACTTTGTCGCCGGTCAGAAATGTCCATGACGACTCATCCGCCTGCAGCGTCCTGGCATGAGCGCTGAGCACGGCGGGTGTGTCAAAGGCTGGATCAAAAGAGATCGAAATCAGATTCAGTTTTCCGGTCAGTGCAGGGTCATCCGCGAGCACACGCTGGATCGCGACAAAGTGGCGGTCCATGAGCGGACAATAATTGGGGAGTGGACATCGCGTGTAGATGAACGTCACGAGTGCCGGCGTGCCGCGCCATTCCGACAACGACCGCCGACGATCAGCCTGGTCTATCAGTGCCGCATCCGGCATCTGATCGCCAGCTGCAAGAATGCCCTCGGCCATCGCAACTGCATTGGTGGAGTCGGGAAGCGGCGCGTCGCCCTTGTGTGTGATGGCCGTGAGTCTGCCGATCAGGCCGTCCACCCCCAGTGTCGCGGAAACCACTTCGCCCGGCCTCCGGCCCACCATGAGTGAACTGGCCACCACGGGAAACTTCATCGTCATTCCCGGCATGTAGGCA
>JBKJTD010000163.1:0-11733 GCA_046590915.1 Vicinamibacterales bacterium | reverse complement strand
GTATGCCGATCACGACCGGTAGGCCCGCGGCAGGCAGCCCCACAGCCACTCCCATTGTTCGCGTTCCTCCCGGAGCATCCGGCGACCTTCGTTAGTGAGCTGATACATTCGCTTGGCGCGACCGCCTGGCATCGCAAGCGGCGCGGATACGGACACACGCAGCCAGCCGAGCCGCGTCAACCGGTCGAGTCCGACATACACAGACGCCAGCGCCACCGGCCGACCAAGGAAACTCTCAAGCTCCTCGCGAATCGCCACACCGTACGCCTGATCCTCGAGCCTGATCACAGCCACAACCGTGGCGACATCAAGATAGCTCCGAGTGTCCTCGGATGGGAGAGGCATGGGGGATCTTCCAGGGTATGGAAGATATGACGATCGAGGCACCGCTTGGCCGTCAAGCCACCACGATTGATGTACCACCTACGACCGCCAGCGACTAAACGGGGGAGTCGTCGGATCCGTTCATCCCGACTCAGAGACTGAAAGCCCCAGCGTCCGGCGCGCGGCCACAATCTCCTCAGACGTCGGCTCCCGACCAGTAATCCTGCGGGACACCATCGACACCCACTCCAGGAGAGCCTCTTTGTCATCGAAATCAGCCGGCCGACCCATGTGATGGCCACTTCGCGATCGGCATGACCGGTCGTGCACCGGACGGCAACGACGATGGTGATCTGCTGCTCGGTCACGAGGTCGCCGAGCTGGATGTGGATGTCGGACGCATGCGGCGCCTCGCTGGTGAAGAAGTCAAAAATCTGCGCGCCCAAGGCCGAACGTGGTGGTCGTCATACCGGTCGTCCGAAGCGCGAGCGGCCGACGAGTCAGGCCGGAATCTTGGCGACCAGTCCCGTCAGCACGCGACCCGGGCCCGCTTCTTCAAACGTGGTGACACCGGCTTGTTTCAGAAACTGAATCGATTCGACCCAGCGGACGGGCGACGTCAACTGCCGCGTCAGCAGACTCCGGACTAGCCCGGCCTCGTACGGTCGCGCTTCCACGTTGGAAATGACTTTCACGGCCGGAGCTCCCAGCGTGAACGAGTCCAGATACGCGCCGAAGCTCTCCCGGGCGGCTTCCATATAGCGGGAATGAAACGCTCCGCTCACACTCAAAGGCAGATACATCCGGGCCCCGGCGGCGAGGAACACACCCTCCGCACGCCGCACATCCTCGTCCGGCCCCGACACCACCACCTGCTCCGGTGAGTTGATATTGGCCAACGCGAGCGACCCGAGTGCCTCGCGATCGAGCACCTGCTGCACCTGCGGCGCATCGAGGCCAATGACCGCGGCCATCCCGCCGCCGCGCGCCTGCGCCATGAGGTCACCACGCCGCTGCACCAATCGCAGGCCCGTGGAAAAATCAAACACGTCGGCGGCGGTCAGCGCGTTGTATTCGCCGAGGCTGTGCCCCAGGACGTAGCCGGGACGGACGCCGGCGGTCTGGACCGCCCGCAAGTACGAGAGATGATTGACGACAAACAGCGCGGGCTGCGTGAACTGCGTCTGGCCGAGACGGGCGTCGGGATCGCTCACGCAGAGCTCGACAATTGAGTAGCCCAGAATGTCATCGGCCACCGCGACCTCGTCGGGAAACGCACCGAACAGGTCCGCGCCCATACCCTTCTTCTGAGAGCCCTGGCCGGGCAACATGACGCACCAGTCGGGCGCCGTCGGTGACGTCCCGGTCGCCGGCGTGACATCGTCCAAATCGAAGTAGCCCTGGTGGCCTTCAAGATAGATGGCCGGCTTGCGGCCAAACAGGATCACCGCCGGCGAACGTGTGCGCTTCACCGTGGCGTGGCCCACGACGTTGACGGCCGTGTTGACCGGATGTGCCTGATTCCACAGGGTGATCCGTTCGGCCGCAGTCACTTCCCCCTCTTTCCCGAGAGGGAGTCTGCCATGGCTTTGACCACCTCGGTTTCTTCGACCGTCTCAGCGGCTTCCATCCCCTCGGTGAGTGACTTCAATGTATGCAGCAATCCAAAGACGACGGCGCCGTGATGGGCGCCAACCGTCTCAAGAGACAGCTCGGCCAAGCCGTATATCGTCTCTGTCAATCCCGTCACCATCAGGATCGCACCCGCTGTGAAGTTCACCCACGGATTAGTCACGATGCGTTTCAACATGATCTCTACTCCTGCCGTCCTGCGGCGCGGGTAGTATAATCGCCGCCACTATGCCGTGCAGCCTCCCCCGTGTGGCTCTCCTGCTGGTGCTCCTGTGCGGCGTGGCGTCTATCGCGTCCGCACAGACCCAGCCACCGCCCACCGCGCCACCTCCCGCCGCGCCCAAAAAAGTGACCGGCATGATCGCCGCCGCACTGTCTCTGGAAACCGGGAGCACCGACCTGTTTTCCACAACAGTCTCGGCCAACGCGTCCATCCGCCGTTCCGCGAAGACGACCATTCTGCTCGACCTGCTCCATATGCACGTCAGCACGCAACTGCCGGGCCTGCAGAAGCGGACGACGCTGAGCAACAGTCAGGTGGGCCATCTCAACTTCGAGCACGATGCGACCGACCGCATCGTGTTCATCGCACAGACGACGGGAACGCTCGATGAGGTGCGTCGCATTCGTCGGCTGGAGGAGCTGGTGGGGGTCGGCCTCACAGCCGGCAGTCGCCAGAAAGCCTATCTGCGGGTGATTCCGGTCGTCGCCGCCAACATCCAGGACAAGAATATCGAGCTCGAGGAGCACACGCAGTTGGGAGTGGGCGTCAAACAGGACCTGACGTATCAGATCAATCCCACGTGGTCGCTGTCGCAGAAGCTCCTGTACCGGCACTACTTCGGCAACGACGCCGATTACGCGATGGATGGGTCGGCGTCACTGATGGGGAAGCTCACCACCCGAGTCGGTCTGCAGGTGAGCTTCATCCACAGTCACGAAAATCTGGTGATGCCGGGCAAGCTCAAGCGATACCAGAAGCTCCAGGTGGGGCTGACCTATTCGTACTAGCTGGTTCGATCCTGCCGGCCGGTTGAGTTGACAAGTCTGGAGCGGTTGTCGACAATAAGCTCGTCCGCACCAGTTTTCCGAGGGAGCCACGTCATGAGCGAAACCACCAGCACGTCCAAGAAAACGTCATCCAAATTGGTACAGACAAAGACCGAGGCTGTTCCGCTGCTCGGGCACGTCAAGGCGGGCGCGGGCGACCTGGCAATGCAGCATCTGCACGGGCTGGCGATGGGCCTGACCCATTTCCTCGAGAATCATGAAAAGGCTGCGTCGGAAGGCAAAGACGAGCGGTTTCAGACCCTGCGTCACCTGACCGAAGCCCACCGGAAATATCGCGAGCACACCCACGACGCGCCCCACACGTTCATTCATCACGTGTTGAACTATCGCTCAGCCGCGAAGTAGTCGCGGCGCCCTCACGGGGCCGTGAACTGATCGAGATATCCCGTCAGGGCCTGTCGTCCTGTGTCGATGAGCACGTCGACTTCTTTCTGCGAAATCTTGAAGTGCACTGACGAGATGCCGGTCGCGTGGACGTTGACCATGACCGTCCGGCGCTGAATGCTCGGCACCTGCAGCGACGACGACACCCCGATGATGATCGCCTCCATGAGAAATTTCATGTAGGTCTCCATGTTGCCGAAGCCGAGGCCATCGTCGGGACGAACGGCGTTGGCTCTGGGCGCCAGAAACATGAATCCGAGCGTCTCGGGATTGGCCTCCTCGCCCGCGGGCAGAAACGGCGGCTCATCGAAGAACGAGATGGGGTAGTTGTTCATCATGCCCCCATCGCAGTAGATGTGCTGATTGCCGATGCCCTCAATTTTCCAGGCGGGAAACACCATCGGCAGTGCCATCGATGCCCGCACGGCCTGAATGATGGCGACATCGGGCGTCGTCCGTGCTGACAGCTCCAGATAGGTCTGGGTGTTGAGGTTGGACGCAAAGGCGTACAAGTCGCGTCCGCCGCGATCGCGTAACTGAGCAAACGTGAGGTCCCCGTCACCCTGACCCCGTGGTGAGTTCGCGATCAGTGTGCGGAGCCAGTCCATCACAAAGTCGCCCTTGAAGAAGCCGTACTTTGTCGCTACACGAAAAATACTGGGCTTGTCTTCGAACTTCGCGAATTCGGTCGTGCGGACGATGTGCGCGATGTCGTCGGCGCTGTAGCCGAGGCTGATCAACGCGGCGAAGATCGAACCCACCGACACTCCGGCCACGCGCTCGATCTGATTGTAGAGGCCTCGTTCAGTCAGCACGGCGGCGACGCCCGCATACGTGAGTCCCCAGATGCCGCCACCAGCCAGAACGAGATTACGAAAGGGGTAAGTCATACGGGCGCAGTTGTAACACAAGAGCGATGAATTGCATAAAAAGTCGGATGGCATAAGATGTCGCCATGATTGACGCTGGATGGAGCCCGGCCCGCCCCACCGGCCAGTCACCGACCACTGATATTCCGCGCCGCTCGCGTATTCCGATCGGCACCCGTCGCGCAGAACTGACGCCCGAGCGGGTCCCCGATGCGATCCGGCCGACCACCACGAGCGTTCTGCGGCGGATGGGGACATGGTCTCTGGCGCTGACGCGATTCGGCCTGGCGGTGCTGGGCGATCGCGTGCGGACGCGACATTCCCGCCGGCGCAGCGCCGTGCACCTCAAGCAGATGCTGCAGAGCCTGGGCGGCACAGGGATCAAGATCGGTCAGCAACTCGGCCTGCGCGCGGACCTCATTCCCGTTGAGTACTGCGACGAGTTGTTGTCGTTGCTCGATCAGGTGCCGCCGTTTCCGGCCGAGGCCGCCATTGCGACCATTGAAGCCGCCGTGCGTCGGCCGCTGTCCGAGGTGTTTGAGGCGTTTGATCCGGTGGTGATTGGATCCGGGTCGATCGGGTGTGTGTATCAGGCGCGCCTGCTCGACGGCACCAAAGTGGCGGTCAAGGTGCGGCGACCGGGCATCGAGCTGCAGATGCGGTCCGACCTGAAGGTGCTGGAACTGATCGGGACGTGGGGCGAGCGGCTGACGATTCTGCCGTCGGGCAGCGCACGGCCGGCGATTCGCGAGATCACCAAGATGCTCGTGGACGAGACCGACTATCGCCTGGAAGCGCAGCAAACCGAGGCGTTCGGCATCGAGGCGGCCAAATACGACGTGGTCAGCGTGCCCAAGGTGTGTCATGAGGTGTGCAGTCGTGACGTCATCACGACCGAATTTGTCGAAGGCGTCTTTCTGCACGAAATCCTCAATGCCATGGAGGACCAAGACCCCGCGGCCCTTGAGGCGCTCACAGCTGAAGGGTACGACAACATCGCGATCAGCAAACGCCTGGTTCGCCTGATGTTCTGGCAGATGTTTGAAAGCGAAATTTTTCACGCCGATCCCCATCCCGCCAACATCGTCATCAAACCGGACAACAGTCTGACGTTGATTGATTTCGGCGTGTGCGGCGCGTTGTCGCGTCGATCGCGCCGCGCGTTGCAGGACATCTTCCGGCAGGTGAAGGACCCGCATGAAATGGCGCGGGCCATCATCGCCACGCAGCAGCCGCTGCCGTACATCGATGTGGACCAGTACGCCCAGGAACTCTATTACCTCGTGCGTGACCAGATGCTCGCGATGAAAAGCACCAACGGCAAATGGTACGAAAAAAGCGCAGGCGCGTTGTGGTCGAAGGCGGCCGAGATCGGCCGCGAGTTCAAGGTGAAGATCAATCCGGAACTTCTGCGGTACATGCGCACGAGTTTTCTCGGCGACGCCATCCTGGTGCGTGTCAATCCGCAGATCAACATGGCGGAGGAGTTTCGCGCGTACTTTGAGGAATACCTGGTCGACCGGCGTCGGCGCCAGGGGGAGGCGGTGCGGCGCAGCTGGCGGCTGATCCTGGAGGAAACCCTGCAGCGCGTGAGCGACCTCACCGATCTGGTGGGGATGGAAATGGATGCCCGTCGGCGCGTGCTGGAGCGGCCTCGGTACCGGTACGGCCTCCGAGTCGAGAAGTCGGCCTTTGCCGTGTCGGCCGTCCTCAACTCCGTGCTCTGGTCGGCCGGGTGGCTGGCTGCGTGGGTGGCGGTGCGGGCGGGATACGTCCTGGTCACCGGCAGCACGGCGCTGCCCTGGATCGACCACGTGACCTGGACGCTGCAGCATCCGGTGTTCCTGGTGTGCCTCGTCGGCACCCTCGTGATGATGTTCCGGTCCATCGGCAGCCGCCTGGACGAGCCGGATGTAGGAGAGCGTGCCCTGTGATTGAACTCTGGCCATCGCTGGCGGAGTTCTTCGTGTACGACGAGATCATCTACCGGCTACTCGCATCGGATACTCAGCGGAACGACGCGTACCGCCGCGCATGTGCGAAGGTCCTCGCGGGCAGGACCGTGGTGGAAATCGGCCCTGGCACCGAACTGGTGCTGTCACGGATCTGCCTTGAGGCCGGCGCCCGGCGCGTGTACGCGATCGAAATTCTCGAGTCCACCTACCGCCGCGCGCAGGAGCGCATCCAGGCCCTCGGGCTCGAGGACCGCATTGTCCTGATTCACGGCGACGCCCGCAGCGTCACGCTTCCCGAACCGGCGGACTATTGCGTCTCCGAGATCGTCGGGCCGATCGGGGGTGCGGAAGGCGCGGCGCGGATCATCAATGACTGTCGACACCTGTTGCGCAATCCGGCGCACGTCCTGCCGTCACGTACGGTGACCCGTGTGGCGGCTGTGCATCTGCCCTCCGACGTCCTGGAGGCCGGGTTCTCCGACGTCGCGTGGCACTACGTCGAGAAGACGTTTGACCAGCGCCAGCAGCCGTTCGACATCCGCGTGTGTGTGAAGGGGATGTCGCGGCAACACCTGGTCTCGACCGCTGCGCTGTTTGAGGATCTGGACTACACCCGGCCGATCGACCTGGAACACCAACACCCGATTCGTCTCGATTTCACGAGTGACGCGGAATTCAACGGGTTCCTCGTGTGGCTTGAACTCTTTGTGGATGCCGATGAACGGCTCGACGTCATGGACAACCAGGCGAGCTGGCTGCCGACGTACTTTCCACTCTCCACCCCAGCGCTCGCCGTGCGCCGCGGGGATCGCTTTGACGGCACGGTGACACGGACGCTCAGCAGCAACGGCCTCAATCCGGACTATGTGTTGACCGGACAGCTGCATCGCCAGGGACACCCGGTGGTCCCGATCACGTACGAGGCGCCGCACTTCGAGTCGCGCTTCCGGTCGATCCCGTTTTATCAGCGCCTCTTCCGCGATCGGCCGACGCGCATCGCGCGACCTGTGGCCGGGCCTCCGCCCAATCGCGACGCCGGGCCACGAGTCTGGCCGGACACGTCGCTGGTGGCGTTGTTCGATGCGCAGGCCGCCCTCACGCCAGAGGCCGTCGCCCTGGTGGATGGCGGAGCCGAATCGCCGCGTGCCGAGTGGACCTATCGTCAGATGCAGGCGGAGGTTGACCGCCTGGCCGCCGCGCTCGCAGGTGCCGGTGTCGCCCCTGGAGGGGCAGTGGTCGTGTTGCTCGACCGATCGCCGATGTCGGTGATCGCACTGCTGGCGGTGTTCAAGGTTGGCGGCGTCCATGTGCCGGTCGATCCGGTGTATCCGGATGCTCATTTCCAGTTCGTGGTGGAGGACACCAGGGCCGTGGCGGTGCTCAGCCACACGTCTTTGGCGCACCGCGTGCCGCCACACGCCAGCGCCGTGGTCTACGTTGACGGAGAGTCGGCACGGTCGGTGGGGGATGCGGCCCCGTTCGAGGCACGCCGGCACTCCGACGTGGATCAGCCGGCCACGATCTTGTTTGTCCCTGGAGACACAGGGCGGCCACGGGGCGTGGTGTTGTCGCATCGGCTCGTGCTCAACCGATTCCATTGGCTCTGGGAGAGTTATCCATTTGGCCCCGGAGAGTGTGTCGGCGAGCGCACGCCCACGATCTTCATTCCGTCGCTATGGGGGATGCTCGGCGGGCTCTTGAAGGGCGCCAGAACGGTGATCCTGCCGTCCGACGTCGTCAAGGATCCTGCGCTGCTGGTGAAGGTGCTCGCGCAGGAGCGCGTCACCAGGGTCGCGATGGTGCCGACGCTGCTGGAGGCGCTGCTTGAGGCCGTGCCGAATCTTGGCGAACGGTTGCCCGACCTGACGCTGTGGTTCACTGCCGCCGAGGTGTTGACCGCGGATTTATTCGCGCGGTTCCGCCAGGCACATCCACGGGCGGTGCTCAGCAACGACTACGGAACCACAGAGGTCAGCGGTGTGCTGGCCTTTGATTCGCGATGGACCGACGACCACGGCGATCCCGTGCCGGTCGGTCGCACCGTGGCCAACTGTGCGGTGCACATCCTCGACGAGGCTGGCCGGCCGGTGGTCCCCGGTGAGACAGGGCGACTGCACATCGGCGGGCTGCCGGCGACCGCCACGTATCTGAATCAGCCCGACGCTTGGGCGACCAAGTTCCTCCCCGACCCTTTTGCCGATCAGCCCGGTGCGCGGATGTGCGCGACGGGAGACCTGGCCTGGCAACGCCCCGATGGAATGATCGTGCTGGCCGGGCGCTGCGACCGACAGGTCAAGGTCCGCGGCATTCGCGTTGAACTGGACGGTGTGGAGGCGGTACTGGCGGCGCACCCGGCCGTGCGCGAGGCAGCAGTGCAGTCGCAGACGTCAGCTGCGGGCGACGCGGTCCTTGTGGCCATCGTGGCCTTGCATCCGTCGGCGGCTGTCGATGCCGGGCCGTTGCGCGAATTCGTGCGCCGTCGGTTGCCCGGCGCCATGGTGCCGACGCACGTCGCGTTCGTCACGAGCCTGCCGCGCACGACCGACGGCCGGATCGATCGCGACCGTCTGCCGACAGTCGAGGCTCCGTCGCGAGCCGCCGCGACCCCGACCACGGCGGGCCCTGCCGCCGACTCGCCGCGTCTGTGGCTCCGCACACTGGTCGGCGAAGTGCTGGGCGGACCGCCGCTGGACGCGTCCACCGATGCCACCAGTTTTCCCGCCCTCGGGCTGCATTCGGTGTCGATGCTGCGCCTCGCGCGTCGCGTGAGCGACGTGATTGGACACGACGTCAGCGTCACTCAGCTCTTCGACCATTTTTCGATTGCCCGACTCGCCGATCACCTCGCGGCGACCTACGGTCCCACCACCACAGCAGTGTCCCCGCCCGCTCCATCTGTCGATCCGGTCGACGATGAGGCGATCGCGGTCGTGGGATATGCCGGTCGCTTTCCCAAAGCCCCGGACTGCCGCGCGTTCTGGGACAACGTCGTCCGCGGTGTGGATGCCGTGGGAGAGGTCCCGCGCGAACGATGGGACACGCAACGCTACTTCGACGCCGACCCGGCGGTCCCCAATCGCACGAACAGCAAGTGGGCCGGTGTGCTCGAAGACGTCGATCAGTTCGATCCGCTGTTTTTCAACTGCTCTCCGAGAGAAGCGCGGTGGATGGATCCCCAACAGCGGCTGTTCCTCGAAACGTGCTGGAGGGCCCTTGAGCATGCGGGGTACCCCGACCGCGTCGTCAACGATCAGCCGGTCGGTGTGTTTGCCGGGGTGCGGCCGAGCGACTACCTCAATCCGCGTGAGGGGCTCGAGGTGGTGCCCGACGCGCTGACGTTGCTGGGCAATGACTCAGCGATCCTCGCGTCCCGCGTGTCGCACTTTCTCAATCTCAAGGGACCGAACCTCGCGGTGGACACCTCGTGCTCCTCGTCGCTGACCGCCATTCATCTGGCGTGCCGCAGTCTGCGCGACGGCGAATGCGAGATGGCCCTGGCCGGCGGCGTGTCGGTCATCACGTCGCCTGAGTTTTTCATCCAGGCCACCAAGGCCGGCATGTTGTCACCGACGGGGCGGTGTCGCACGTTCGATCAGGGCGCCGACGGGTTTGCGCCCGGTGAAGGTGTCGGCGTGGTGGTGTTGAAGACATTGGCGCGCGCCCGCCGCGATGGCGATCGCATCCACGGCGTGATTCGAGCCAGCGGGGTCAACCAGGACGGACAGACCGGTGGATTGACCGTGCCCAACACTGTTGCGCAGGCCGCGCTGGCCTCGTCGGTGTATGCCAGGGCCGGCGTGTCACCCGCGTCGATCGGGTACGTCGAGGCGCACGGCACGGGGACTCGACTCGGGGATCCGATTGAAGTGGCGGCGCTGACGCGGGCTTTTGCCGACGGTACGACCAAACGTCACTTCTGCCGGATTGGATCGGCGAAGGAGAACATCGGTCACCTTGCGGCGGCCGCCGGCGTGGCCGGTCTGATTCGCGTATTGCTCGCGCTGGCGCACCGGACGATTCCTCCCAACGTCCACGTGCGGCAGACCAATCCGGAGATCGACTTCGAAACCAGTCCTTTCGTCACCAGCGCTGAGGCCCAGCCCTGGGTCTCCCACGAGGGAACGCCGCGCCGGGCGGCGATCAGCGCGTTCGGGTTCAGCGGCACCAACGTGCACATGCTCGTGGAGGAAGCCCCTGTCGTCGACAGGCCGGCCTCCTCCGGCACATCGGCGTACCTCTTCACGTTGTCGGCCCGGACCCCGACGGCCCTCGCGCGCAAACGAACCGACTTGGCTCAGTGGCTGCCGACGGTCGATGCAGGTGTGCGCATCGAGGACGTGAGCTTCACCCTCAACGCCGGTCGCAGTCATTTCGCCCATCGCGCCTGCTGGGTGGCCTCGTCGCTCGACGACTTGGGGACGCAGCTGCGTGCGGCTGGTGCAGGCGACGCGGCTCGCTCCGGTCCGTTGGCAGAGGTGGCGGCGCGGTATTTGTCGGGCGCTGACATCAACTGGTCGGACGTGTACGCGGGGGAGTCGTGCGCGATTGTGGACGTGCCGGGGTACCCGTTCGAGTGGCAACGCTGTTGGCATACCGAACCCGTGCGCAGAGACGAGGCGTCATCTTCGACGCCCCTGTCGTTCCTCACGCCGGCGTGGACGTCCGTGGCCGATGACACGGCCCCCATGGCGCGCGGCGGGACGTGCGCGTTGGTGGGGGATGACTGGGACGCGCACTGGCGGGCGATAGTAGCAGCCGCCTATCAACAGCGAGAGGTGTCTGCTCCGGATGCCGACGACATCTACGTCTGCGACAGGTCTCCGGACGCGGTCGTGCGACTGTTCAGGCTCGTCGGACCGTTCGATCCCGATCGCTCTCTCTCGATCACCGTCGTGGCCCGGGGCCTGCGCCACGACGCGGACCCGCAGGCCGGCGCGCTGGCGGGATTCTGCCGCGCGCTGGCCAATGAACGTCCGGCCTGGCGTGTGCGCTGCGTCGATGCCGCCACAGCGGAGGACATGTTGCGCGCGCCTGCCGGTGTGTCGTCTGTCGAGCGCGGCCGTTGCTGGCGGCAGAGCCTCGCGCCTCAGACGCTTTCCGCCCAGACGACATCCGTGTTTCGCGAGCGTGGCGTGTATCTCATCGCCGGTGGCGGGGGCGGCATCGGGAGGGCGTTGTCGCACTACCTGGCCAGGACCTATCGCGCCCGCTGCGTGCTTCTCGGGCGTCGTCGCCTTTCGGAGGACGAGGCGCGGAGCCTTGCCGCCGATGGGGGCTGGTATGTCCAGGTGGACATCGGCGACGCGCAGGCCGTGGCCGCAGCGGTGCGGGATGTCGTGCAGAAGACGGGCGCTCTGCATGGGGTCGTCCATGCCGCACTGGCGCTGCACGATGCGCCACTGGGTGAGATGGACGAGTCGACGTTCCGGGCGGGTCAACACGCGAAGGTCGCAGGAACGCTTGCGTTGCACCGGGCGGTTGAGGGGCTGCGGCTCGAC
>JBKJTD010000141.1:0-12267 GCA_046590915.1 Vicinamibacterales bacterium | reverse complement strand
AGATAATCATCGGCGCCAGCTTCAAATCCGCGCAACACATCTTCTGCGCGACCGCGGGCGGTCAACATCAGAATGGGATGGAACCAGCCCTTCGCACGCAGGCTTTGCGCGACGAGGAAGCCATCGATTCCGGGCAACATCACATCGAGAATCATCGCGTCGAACAGATCGGGTGTCGCGGCGATAGCCGACAACGCGTCCTCGCCGTTTTCGACGACATCAATCAGATGGCCGTCGAGTTCCAGGTTGAACTTCAACCCCGATGCAATGTGGGGTTCATCTTCGCAAATCAGGATGTGGGCCATGTCAGGGTGCGGCCGTGGCCGGTGCTGCCGGAATCTCGATCGTGAAGGTGGCGCCCCTGCCTGGCCCCGGACTGGACGCCGAGGCCCGGCCCCCGTGCTGGACGGCGGTGTTGTGCACGATATAGAGGCCGAGGCCTGTCCCCTTGATGCGCTGGGTGAGAGCGCCAGGCACCCGGTAGAACCGCTTGAATAACCGCTTCGCCTCGTTGGGCGCGAACCCGGCACCTCGGTCGGTGACCCGCACCACGCCCCAGTCGCCAACAATGCCCGACTCGACCGAGATGTCGATGGGCTCGGTGGAGTATTTCACCGCATTGTCGATCAGATTGACGATGGCCACGCGGAGGGCGCTTGAATCACCAAGTACTTCGGCAGGGCGGTCGTCACCGGTAAACGGCGTCCGTCGCAGCTGTTCTTCCGTCAGGTGCCGTCGTGTCCGCGTGAGCGCGATGCACTCGTCGGTGATGGTCGAGATGTTGAGCCGTTCTTTGTGCAGCGTCGTTTTGCCCGCCTCACCCGCGCGCAGAACCTGATCAATCGTCTGCATGAGCCGATCGGTATCGTCGAGCATGACGTTGTAGAACTCGCGGCGTTTGTCGTCGGGGATTGACCCGTCGCGCGACTTGAGCGTTTCAAGATGGAGCCGGATCGACGTCACCGGGGTTTTCAGCTCGTGGGTCACCGCGTTGATGAACGCGTCTTTTTGCTCGTTCCGGCGAATTTCACGGACCAGGAAGGTGGTGTAGAGAATCAGTCCCGTGATGATGGCCGCAAAGATGGGGATGCCGATGACCAGCGCCCAGACCTGCCGCGAGCTCTGGAGCACCCACTGCACGTTGAGACCGATGGCGAGTGCGACCAGCAGGACGCAAAACGTCACGAAGAACGCGATTGCGCCTTGCCGGCCCGGAGCGACACTCATCGTGCCGATTCTATGCTGCTTCTTCCATCGCTTCGTCGACACGCACCCGCTTCACGTCCGTCGCCAAGCCCACCATCTGGAGGGCGCGAATGTGCAGGTAGGTCAGGTCGATCTCGTACCACGCCAGCCCGTGGGCGGCGGAGGTCGGATGGGCATGGTGATTGTTGTGCCAGCCTTCGCCGAAGGTCAGCAGCGCGACCCACCAGTTGTTGCGCGAGTCGTCACTGGTCTGAAAGCGGCGGCCGCCCCAGAGATGCGTGGCCGAGTTGACCAGCCACGTCGCGTGCAGGCCCAGCGTCGTGCGCAGGAACACGCCCCACAGGACCCAGTTCCAGCCACCGGCGGCCCAGAGGCCGAGGCCCAGCACCGTCAGCGGCACCCAATGATACGAGCTGAGCCAGACGTGGAACTTGTCCTTCGCGAGGTCCGGCGCATACTTGGCGGGCATCGCCACGTTGTTGTGCTGCGCGTCACCAAACATGATCCAACCCATGTGCGCCCAGAAGCCGCCATGCCGCGGCGTGTGCGGGTCGTGGTCCGAATCCGAGTGCTGGTGATGACGACGATGGGTGGCGACCCAGAAGAGGGGCCCGCCTTCCAGTGAAATGGTCGCGCAGATGGTGAGAAAGTATTCGACGAACTTTGGTGTCTTGTAGGACCGGTGCGTCAGCAGCCGGTGATACGACATGCCGATGCCCCACGCCAACGAGATGTAATAGGTGACCAGCAGCACAACCACGCCCGACCAGGTGAAATCAATCAGTGCCCACACCGCGCCGACGTGGAAGAGCGTCATGAAAACCGCGGTGACCCAGGAGACCTTGGTGTAGCGGTCGTCCTTGGCTCCGGCCATGGTGCCCGTGCCGCCCGATCGCAATCCTGCCCGCTGTGAGGTTGATACCGTCTTGACTGCCATACAGAGACGATACCAACCCCAGGCGCGGGCGATTGTAAGAGTTGTGTAAGCATTAGTGGTGGCTCAAGATCACCCCAGTCCTGCGAAGGGGCCCTATCGCGTCGTAAATACGCGGCCCGAGCACTTTGCCGGCATTCGGGCACTCACTGAGATGGTCTACGCCGGCTCACCGCCGTGGTCGCTGGCGCAACTGCAGTCGCACCTCGACATTTTTCCGGCGGGCCAGTTTGTGGTGATCGACGATGACACGGGTGTCGTCATCGGGATGGCGGCCAGTCTCATCGTGTGGTGGGATGACTATGCGTTCTCCGAGAACTGGCTGAGTTTTACCGACTCGGGCATGTTCACCAATCACGACCCCGACAAAGGGCGCACGTTGTATGGCGCCGAAGTCATGACGCACCCGAAGCGCCGGGGCCTTGGCGTGGGCAAGGCGCTCTACAAGGCGCGACGTGAGCTCACTGAGCAGAGGGGGCTGCTGCGCATCCGCGCCGGCGCCCGGCTGCGCGGTTATCACAGACATGCGGCGGACATGACCGCGGAGCAGTACGCGGTGCGGGTGGCCAAGGGCACGTTGAACGATCCCACCGTGTCATTCCAGATCTCCCAGGGATTCCACATCCTCGCCGTGGTTGAGGGGTACCTCCGTCACGACCCGGAGAGCCTCGGGTGGGCCGCAGTGATCGAGTGGATCAACGAACGGGTCGCGAAGCCGGAAGACTGGAAACCTCGGGATCCGAGGTTTGCCTCCACGTAAGCGCGACCACAAGCGTCAGGGCGATTCCTTGCGCGGTGGCTGAGATGACAGGGTTGGCGCCACCCGCGGCAAGATCCCACCAGAAGTTCACCGCTGCGTGCAGCGCGATAGCGGGCCACAGACTGCGCCATCGCCAGGTGAGCCACGCAAACAGACAGCCGCCGGCGATCGTTGCGAGAATAGGTGGGCCGACCACGAGCAACTTTGTCGTGAGGTCGTTGCGCAGCACCCCGAGCGCCAGCACCTCATCGAGATCCTGATGGTGGGCCAGCGCAAAGACCAGCGCACTGCCGAGCGCGGCCGCCCAGACGGGCCAGCGCGCCCGCTTCCAGAGCTGCTGAAAGAGGAAGCCGCGGTAGAGCACCTCCTCCGCAAAGGGACCGAGCACGGCGACTGAGAGCAACGACTCGAAGTGGAACCTGAAGCCGAAGGACGAACTGGCGATGGCCACCATCGGCAGCGTGGCCGCGACCGCCAGCCGCACGCCGGGCCAGGCGGGTGTCGTCAGGCCGAGTTCAGCCAGCGCCCCTCGCAGCCATGTGCGCCTCAGCGCCATGACCAGCAGAATCGTCGGCAGCACCCACAGGGTCACCTTCAGCGCGCCTTCGGTCCACAGCGGCATCTGCCACAGCCATGAGGCAGGCGCCAGCCACCAGAACGTTCGTGTTACGACATACACGAACAGCACGGGGAGGATCACTGCGCGTCCACCTCGAGTCCAATGGACCGCATGAGCGCGAGCGCGTTGCTGGTGCGCACCGGTCCCGGGCGCAGCTGATAGTCAAATTGCAGGGTGCCGGCTTCAAACACATCCGAGAAGTGCACCTGCTCGGCGGGCCTGGGCATCGACGTCACGATGTCGCCAAGCGCAAGGTCATGGGTGGTGGCAAGACCGATGGCGCCCATGCCGGTGAGGCCAAGCAACACTCCCTCAGCGCCCTGGCGGCGGTCATGGGAATTGGTGCCGCTCAACATCTCGTCAAGCAGGAACACCATCTGTCCACGGGAGGCGCGCGCGAGGTCCACGATGTGCTTGAGTCGAAGGATCTCCGCGTAGAAGCGCGAGTGGCCTTCCTGCAGTGAATCCAGCACTCGAATCGATGCCCCAATTGCCAGTGGCGAGAGCGTACACGCCGACGCGCGCACAGGGGCGCCCATCTGTGCGAGGACGACGGTGAGACCAATTGACCGCAGGAACGTGCTCTTGCCCGACATGTTGGAGCCGCTCACGAGCAGCATGACCGGTCCACCATCGCCCAGCGTGACGGTGTTGGCCACGGCCGTGTCCGGTAGCAACGGATGGGCCAGCATCGTCGCCGAAAAATGAGTGCCGGCGTCGTCGCGCATCTCCGGAAACACGAAGTCGGGGTGTTCAGCCGCGTATCCGGCGATGGCCGACAACGCCTCGAATTCGCCGATGGCGTCCAGCCATGCCGAGACGTCCTGCCCATGCCGTCGTCGCCATGCCTCCACCACGAATGCGAGCTGGGTGGCCCAGAGGAGCAGGCCGGAGAGCGGGGCGAAGATCACGTTTCTGCGCGAGGAGAGCAGGGCCACCAACTGCGAGAGTTGCCGGATCGCCGCCGAGGCCGGGGTGGTGGTCTTGAGTTGCCCTTGAAGTGTCAGCAGCCGCGGTGATGCAAAGGCCGCCTCTTGGATCACCCGCGCCGTCCGCTCGAGCAGATCCAGGTCGCGGGACGGCGAATCGACGGCGTGAATCACCTGGAGCACGCGGTTGCGCAGCGACAACGCCAAGCCAATTTGAGTGAGGAGCGCGAGCTCAACGATCCCACCGGGGCCGCCATTGATGCGCCAGACAAGTGCCAGCACGGTCACGGTCGGGGCGATCGCCGACAACAGTCGAAGCGTCTGAGACGCGAGCAGTGGCGCTGATTGCGCCCATCGACGCAGGTGATCCGGATGCAGCCGCGCGCCGATGACCGCGCCTTCAACACTGAGCCGCTCGCGCAGGTCGAGTTGCGGAATGAGTTCCCTGACAGCCGCCTGTCGTGCCTCCACAACGTCCGTTGGCGCAGGCGCAAGCAACCACGCTGCGATGGTGGCCTGTCCCGCCTCCGTCCTGCATGTCCCCAGAAGCTCGAACGCACCCCCACGTCCGAAGATATCCAGATCCTCGGCATAGAGATGGATCCCTGGCGCGAAGCGCCGTCCGTCGTCCCCATGTCCCGCCCACTCATGGCGAAGGCGGCGCAGTCCGCGATCGTAGAAATCAACTGCACGCTGGGCGCGATCGCGGGCGTCAATGATGCGGGAGTGAATGGCGACACTCACAATGAATGCGACGGCGACAGCCGCAGCCCAGGGCCAAGCCGCCCACCCACTGAACCAGAAGATGCCGGGTATGCCCAACGCCAGCGCCACCCGAGTCGCACCGAGGCGTGCATGCAGCCGCTCGCGGTGCGCCACAGTGGCCAGGCGTGTGGCGCGCGCCTGTTCGTACTCGGACTTCACCGGGGCGAGTGTACCGCAACCCTGACAGGGGAGCGCGAATTGAGCCATCATGCTGGGATGGCGGCGACGATGGGTTCGAGTGACGCGATTCACGGCTTTCAGCGATACGCGTGGATCACGCTGGGCGTGACCTTGCTCGTCATCGTCTGGGGGGCCGTCGTCCGGGCCACCGGGTCTGGCGCGGGATGCGGCAGCCACTGGCCGCTCTGCAACGGCGACGTGGTGCCTCTGGCGCCGTCGGTGGCGACCACGATTGAATTTGTCCATCGCATCACCAGTGGTGCTGTGATGATCATGGCTGTGTGGCTGGTTGTCGCGGCGAGGCGGACGTTCCCGGCCGGCCATCAGGTACGGCGTTGGGCCACGATCTCGCTTGTCTTCATGCTGATCGAGGCCGCCATCGGCGCCGGTATCGTCTTGCTCGAACTGGTGGGGGATAACGCCTCCGCCATGCGCGCCGCCTACGTCGGCGGTCATCTCGTGAACACGTTGCTTCTGGTGGGCGCGATCACCACAACACTCTGGTGGGCGTACGTACCCTCGCACTCAAGAGCACTCATCGAGCACCCGTCGAGCACCCCCGAGCACCCAGTGAGCACCTCTGCCCTGACCGTGTGCCTCCTCGGCATGTTGGTCGTGGCCTCGACCGGTGCCATCGTTGCGCTCGGCGACACGTTGTTTCCTGATGCGTCGCTGGCGGAGGGGATCGCTGCGGACTTCGACCCGACATCTCACTTTCTCATCCGGCTGCGCATCTGGCACCCGATTGTCGCGGTAGTGCTGGCTGCTAGTGTGTTGTGGCTGGCGTGGCTGAGTCCGATTTTTCAGGGTGAGGACCAGGCTACGCCGAAGCGTCTCGTGGTGATAGCCGTGTTTGTGCAGTCGGGCCTGGGGGTCATCAACCTGTTGCTGCTCGCGCCATTGGCGCTGCAGATGGCTCACCTGCTGGTGTCCAATCTGCTTTGGATTCCCCTGGTCTGGGCGTGGTGGACGGCCAAGAGCCGGGGTCCCGAGGCTGCGCGATAGTATGGCTGGCGTGCACCTCGACCCCCGGTTCGCGCCCCTTCATCAGCCCGTCCACGACTTTGTGTTCGCACAGGTGGCTGCCGCCGCCAAGCGTCCGCTGGTGATTGGTTTGCAGGCACCGCAGGGAGCGGGCAAGACCACGCTGGTTACACACTTGCTGCGTCGGCTGGAGGCACGTGGTGTGCGTGCCGCCGGTGTGTCCATCGACGACTTCTATCTGACCCGTCCCGAACAACTGGCGCTGGCCGCAGCGCATCCACGGAACGTCTATCTCGAACATCGCGGGTATCCAGGCACACACGACATTGGTCTGGGCGTCCGTACCCTGCAGGCCCTCAGGCAGATTCGTGTCGGCGCGGGAGTGAGCGTCCCGGTCTACGACAAATCTGCACACGGCGGCCGTGGCGACCGCGCGCCTGAGTCGGAGTGGAGAACGGTCGAGGGACCACTCGGCGTGGTGGTGGTTGAGGGTTGGATGCTGGGGTTTACCGCCGTCTCAGAAGCCGCACTGCCTGACCCGCTGATGGTCGCGCCCAACCGCGCACTCGCGCGCTACGCCGAGTGGTACACACACATCGATCAGTGGATCGTACTGCGTGCGGCAGAGCCCGAGTTTGTCCTCGAATGGCGCGTCGAAGCCGAGGAAAAAATGAAGGCCTCCGGCAAACCCGGCCTCAGTCGCGAGGCGATCGACGACTACGTCCGCCGCTTCTTGCCGGCGTATCGGACCTACGCCGACGGGCGTGCGGCGGGGCAGTCGCCGGCACTGACGGTCACGCTCGGCCTCGATCGTCGCCCCTTCTGACCCCTGGACCCCTGGACCCCGATTACCGTCCGGTCGCCTTCTTGATCGCCGCCGCGGTCGCCTCCGCTCGAAATGCCACGATCTGCTTGCCGATCGCAATCGCCTTGTCGCGGTCCGCGATCGAGACGCCGTCGATGGTTGCCTTGCCGGCCTTCACACGCGCGTCCCAGCGCACCGACTGAGGGTCGGTCACCATCATGTTCATCGTGATGGTCGGGTCGTCATGCAGTCCGTCACTCTTGCGATCCTTCGGAAGGATGCCCTTGGCCTCCATCGCTGCGGTCACCGTGCTGTAGGCGTAATGCTCCGGCACGTGCAGCACACGCGGCGTGCCGCTCCACAACTGCGTGAACGAGTCGGCCACCGCCTGCATCGGGCGCACGTTGCCGCCGGAGTCGCCAATAAGCACGATGTTCTGAAAGCCATGCACCTTCATGCTCAACACAATGTCCGAGAGCAACGCGGTGAACGTCTCGTTGGTGAGACTGATCGTGCCCGGCGAGGTCATGTGACCGCTCGGAGGATCAATGCGTCCTTCTGGCACAAACGGCACGATCGGCGCGCACAGCGCGTCACCCAGGAGTCGCGCCGTGGCATCACAGTTGGCGCGCAGCACGTAGTTGTGTTTGCCGAGTGCGAGCCATGGACCGTTGGGCTCGATGCCGCCGGTGGAGATGATGACCGTCTTTTTGCCGGCCTTCATCGCATCGCGCACATCCATCCAGGTCATTTCTTCGATCCACACCGTATCGGGTGGCGTCAGCGGATTGGCGGCGTCCGGGCAGTTGAGGGGGCTGTCCTCGCACGCGCCTCCGCCCATCGCGGGCAGTCGCGGCGCACCGCCCTGGCGGCCCTGGACCGCCTGGCCTGCGGCTGGTGGCGGCGCCTGCTGCGCCAGCAGCGGCGCAAGTCCGATCGTCATCGTCAACGCACACAACACAAGTCGTCGGGACATGTCTGAATCTCCTCTGGAACTACGGAATGTACGCGATGCAGTCGATTTCCACACGAAGACCTTCACCGGGAAGGCCCGCCGCCTGAATGGTGGTGCGCGCAGGGCGATGGTCGCCAAACATGCGCGCATACACGCCGTTCATCTCCGTGAACTCGGCCATGTCGAGCAGGAAGACGCCGCAGCGAATCACATAGGGCAGGTCGGATCCGGCTGCCTTGAGGATGGTCTGCAGGTTTTTCAGGCACTGTTCCGTCTGGGCCGCCGCATCGCTGCCGGCGAGTTTCCCGGTTGCCGGGTCGGTGGCGCCCTGACCGGACACAAAGACGAGGCGCTCAAACCCCATGCCGGGGGAGTACGGCCCCACGGGGGCGGGCAGGTTCGGGGCGTGCACAGGACGATGAGGTGGGTTCATGGTGGCGGCATTCTAATCGTTGCAGTAAGGATTTGCCCACGTGGTGGCCTACCAGAGCACGGTCAGCCCGGCGCGGGCTGGGCGTCGGTTCGGCCTGGGGCTGCCGCCAAGGTGAGAAGCGTGCAGGCAAACGGCAGGGCGTATCTGGTTGCGCGCATCATGTAATCGACCTCTGAGATCCGTCGAAGGGTTTACGTCAGCGTTTGAAGGCGTCGATGATCGCGCCGAGCAGGCCGCCGATGGCCGTGCCGCCGACGGTGGTGGCCGACACAAACGCAATGCCGCTCGCGGTGCAGTCGTCTTCGCAGAACACTGCGGCGAGGAAGGCGCCCGCCAGCGCCCCCGTGAGGGCCCCGACGCCGGCGCCGATGGCGACGCCGTTGACGAGGCTGTCGGCCGGGCGCTGACGCGCGCGTGAGCCTGCCGGTAACTGCCCCAGTGGTACCGCCGCCCCGACCATGCCGCGAAGTCCAGCGTTGTCGCTGAACTCCATGCGCACATCCGCACGCAGGAGCAACCGTGTGGCGACCCGCAACTGGACGGATGGACCAATGTGCATCGCGGTGTCGTTCTCCACAAAACCTGCCCCTGTAGAGCCTGGAAAATGAATGGTGTGTCGCCGCACGCCACCGCCCACCACGCCAGACACCTGCCACTGGCCGTTTGCCCAGAGGGTCTGCCGAAGATGTACCGACACGCCCTGGCCGGACTCTTCCAGACGATCAGGGGCGTTTGACGGCCGTCGGAATTCCGAGGAGAGCTCCAGCGCGGTGTCCGGGCGCAGGTTCAGCGTCAGCCGGGGCGTCCAGGTCAGGGAGCCCCGGTCGCCGGTGTGGCCGGAAATTTGTCCGCCAATTTCGAGGCGCGGCGGCTCGGCGGTTTGCGCGAACGCCACCTGCGGGCCGGCGGCGGTGAGGACGGTTGCAGCGAACAGAAAGTGTTTCATCTCGATCCAGTATGCGCGGTCCACACAAAAAGTGGCTCTCGGTGGATAATCTGCCAAGGCTGGAGGCCTGCTCATGATGTCTGTGCGTCGAATTCTGATGATGGTGTGTGTGGTGGCGGCGGTTGGCGTGTCGGTGGCTGAGTTGAACGCGCGGCAACAGCGGCTGGCGCCCGGAGCGTTGCCGGACCTGGTCGAACGGCCGTTCGGGACCTTGCAGGACCAGGCGGCGCTGCAACAGGAGTGGTTGAAGAAACGTCTCGACACCTTCATGCCGACCCTCATGCGCAAACACGGCATCGACATGTGGGTCGTGCCGATGCGCGAGTACATGGAAGATCCGATCTTCAAAGCCATCGTGTCGCCGGAGACCTTTGCCGCGCGCCGGCGGACCATCTATGTCTTCTTCGACAAGTGCGCCGCGACCGGTGCACCGTTGGCCACCGCGTGTATCGAACGGCTGGCGCTGGGCGGGACGACGCAGGGTGGCGTGTTCGAAACCCGCGCGTCCAATCGTCCGACCTCGGGCGCACCGGGCAATCGCCTCGCTGAGTTGTGGGGTGCCGAGCAGTGGCAACTCCTCAAGCAGGTCGTGGACGACCGGCAGCCGAAGGTCATCGGGATCAACCGGTCCACGGTGTTTGCGTTCAGTGATGGGCTGACCAGCGGCGAATACGAGGGCATGAGCGAGGCCCTTGGTGCGGGGTGGACCGCGAAGTTCAAGAATGCCGAAGCGCTGCCACTCGAACTCATCGCGCTGCGGCTTCCTGAAGAAGAAGCCTTCTTCGAGAAGATGAATGCGCACGTGTGGTCGCTCACGCAGACGATGTTTTCGGAGAAGGTGATTGTGCCCGGTGTCACGCGCACCAGTGATCTGGTGTGGTGGTTCCGTCAACGCGTGAATGATCAGGGACTGGGCACGTGGTTCCAGCCGTCGGTGTCAGTGCAGCGCAAGGGCGTGACCGGTGCGGCGCTGGGGGCCGACCCCGTCATCGAGCGCGGGGATGTGTTGCACTGTGACGTGGGCATCACCGTCGCGCGGTTGAATACCGACACTCAGCACAACGGGTACGTGCTGCGTGAGGGCGAGACCGATGCACCCGCGGGCATCAAGGCGGCCTTGGTGAACGCCAACATCATGCAGGACTTCTTCATGGAGGAGACGCGCCCTGGCCGCACGGGCAACGAGATCCTGAAGTCCATCCTGGAACGCATGAAGGGCGCGAACCTCAACGGCACGATGTATTCACATCCGGTCGGTCTGCATGGTCACGGTGCGGGACCACTCATCGGGCTGTGGGACATGCAGGGCGGCGTGGCCGGACGCGGCGACGCGAAGGTGGTGTCGTCGATGTGGTACTCGGTCGAACATCAGGTCACGACCCGTGTCGACGAGTGGGACGGCCAGCCCGTCCGCATGGCGCAGGAGGAAGACATGATCATCAGCGCCGACGGCAAGGTGCGCTGGGCCCACAAGCGCCAGGACCGGCTCCATCTGGTGCGCTGATGTGACTTCCGCGCGCGGACGTCTCAGACGATTACCGAGGCGTGCGCCACACCAGACTGGCCCAATGCACGTCCCAGTTGGCGTCAGCGCCGGATGGTGACTGCACGACGTGGATGGTGCGCACGTTCCAGAGTCCGGCTACGCCGGCCGGGACCGTGACGACGCCGTCGGATGAGGACAGCAGGTCATGGTCTTTTTCCGCGGGTTGCCCGCTCGTCGGTGCGCGACCGGCATGAATGCGGGCGTTCGCCAGTGGTTTGCCCTGAAAGAGGATCCGCACACGCAGTGGCGCCTTTTCGCCGGGCGCGGAAGGGTCTGTCAGGGGGACGAACTCCAGGGGATGGCCAGCGGTGCGGTCGAAGGCTCTGGGACCGGATCCGAATTCGACGATCGTTTTCGCGTACTTGGCATACCGGCGAATGACGTCGGTTGTCGGGAGCGTGCCCATCTGTTCAAACCGTTTCAAGGCGTCTCCCGCACCTTCGAGCACCAGATAATTGCGGAAACTTGCGGCGGTTTCTTTCACGTTCCGCCAGCCGAGTGTCACGCCGATCACTTGCTGGCCCTGTTGGCCAGGCCGGTGTCGCAGGAGCAGAGACACACCGTCGATGGATCGGGCGGTGATCGTGGCCTCTCCGGTCGCATTGACGATCTTGGCATCGGTGATGCGGTCCACGGCAACCGCCGACTCACTGGTCGGAAATGCGCTGCTGGTCTGACCGCGGATGATCAGTTCGCTGGTGCCGTCGGCAGCCAGCGGATCCGGGACGAGCCAGAAGTCGTGCGCCGTCACACTCAGCGTGGCGGCCAGCAATAAAACGGCGACGAGGGGAATGAGGCGGCGCATGGTCATACCGTCCTAGCGGGCCTCGGCCACCGTGGTAGCCGGGCGACGTTTGGCCGCCGTGGAGGTGTGGCGGATCTTCCACCCGGTGGTGTCCTTTGAGAGCACCATGGTCGCGAGCCCTCCGCTGTCAAGGAGCCGGTCACCATTCTTGGCCTTGATCATGTAGTCGGCCGTGACATACGCGGCAGTCGGGCCGAGCACGTGCGGCACGACGTTGGTGTGCGCAAACTCCAGGTTCTCGAACGCTTTCAACTCGGGTCCCAGGTGCGTCTCGCTGTAGTTTTTCCATCCTCGATTGATGCCGCTGCCTTCATACACGATCGTCTCGGGTGCGTACATGGTCGCGAGTTTCGCCAGGTCCTTTGCCACAAACGCCGCGTCGTACGTCTTGAGGAAATCG
>JBKJTD010000034.1:0-2825 GCA_046590915.1 Vicinamibacterales bacterium | reverse complement strand
CTTGATCCGCCGGTCAACACGCACTCGGCCGCACGCCTGTTTGGCGTGGTCGTCGTCGTCGCGTTTGTCGGTGTGGCGGCGGCCTCATCGTTCATCGATGTCGACACGCTGGGCTTCGGTGCAGGCGACCGTGTGTGGTACTCCGCGCGCTGGTTCAGCCTGTTTCTCCCAGCCGTGACGCACCCGTGGCTCGGCGGGCTGAGCACACACCTCTGGGCGGCCGCAGATGCCGGCCCCGGTCTGCTGGAGCAGCAACTCGGCCTGGGCGTGGGCGTGCTCGTGCTCGCGTGTGTCGCCGTCACGCACCGCCGGCGATCGGCCGCCGATCCGCTGGTGGCAGCGGTCCCCTTCCTCGTCATCGTTGGCGGCGCCGCATGGGTTGCTTCGATGTTTGGTGGTGCAGTGCTGGGCGACGTCCTACCCGTCTTTCGCGCCTACGCACGCATCGGTGTGGTGGCGGTGCTCATGCTCGGGCTGTTGGCCGGCATCGGCGGTGCCGTGCTCCTCCGCACACGCACGGGCCGGCCGGTGGCTGCCGGACTGCTCCTGCTCACCGCAGCGGAGTTGTATCCGCCGACTGAGCGCTGGCAACCGGCGCTTCCCACCGCGGGGCACACGTGGATTGCCACACACGCCCCTGGTGCCACACTGTTTGACTGCACCGCGCCAGGACGCGTCTACGGACAGACGGTTCGCACGCAGTTCTCCCAACTCGTGTTTTTCCGCGAGGCCCCCTTCGAAGACTGCGTCACGCCCGACATTGCGGGCACGTGGGCCGCGCACGGGGTGTCGCACGTTGTGCTTCGACGCGCCCTTCGACAAGCGGCGTGGCTGGAAGCAGGTGGATCCATCGGCGGAGCCTCAATCGCGGCGATCGAGCGCGACGCGATTGTGCTCCAGGTGGATGCGCCACCCGCCGGCGTATACACGGCCGAGGTGATCGGCCTGCACCCGCGTGAGTTTCTGGGTCGGGATACATGGCGTTGGATGCCGGCCGAGTCCGAGTGGCTGGTAATCAATCGCACTCCGGCGGATGTGCGCGCCACGCTCGACATCACGGCCAGCAGTTTCGCCGGACCCAGAACGCTGCGCCTGACGCTGCCGTCGGGAGAAGTTGCGGAAGTCCGAGTGGGCACCCATGGCGAATATCAGCTGGGCCCGGTCACGATTCCGGTCGGAGAGACACGGATGCGACTGCAGTCGGTCGAGGGCGACACTTCGGCCTCCGCCGCGACGGGGTCGTCAGATACTCGTAGACTGGCCGTGCGCCTGGATCGGTGGCAGTGGCGCGTGGTTCAACGCTGAGGGCCTCACTTACGGCGCGTCCGCGAACGTCACACCGGGATTTTCCGTTTGCGCGTACTGTCGCGCCCAGGCACTGGGGAACAGGATGACGGGACGGCCGTCTCGATCGAGCGCCTGCACACACGTGTAGTTCAGGCCGCCGAGTTGTTCGGGATCGCCGGTGTGTCCCGAGACCCACACCACCGAGTGCGCGTTCATCGGCTCTACCCGCGCGGACACGTTGTACTCGCTCTGCAGGCGAGAGGCGATGACATCGAACTGGAGCACGCCAACCACACCGACGATCGGATCGCGTCCACCTCGCGTCGGGAAGAACACCTGAATCAGCCCCTCCTCCTCCAACTGCAACACGCCATCGTCGAACTGTTTGTGGCGCGAGTCGGTGAGGCGGAGGCGACCGAAGTGTTCAGTGGGAAACCGCGGCATCGCCGCGAACTGCACGGGCTGGTCGGCCCACAACGTGTCGCCGATGCCCAGTCGGCCCGGGTTGACGAGTCCGACGATGTCGCCGGCGACGGCTTCGGGGGACGTGACGCGCTCGCGACCAAACATGCGATAGGTGCGCGTGGCGCGGATCTCCTGCCCGAGCCGCGCATTGGTCATGACCATGTCCTTGAGCAGGCGTCCGGAACAGACGCGGACGAACGCGACGCGGTCGCGATGCCGCCGGTCCATGTTCGCCTGAATCTTGAAGACAAACCCGCTGAAGGTCGTCGCGGCCGGGTCAATCAGTCCTCCGTCGGCGGTTGGACGCGGGCGGGGTGAGGGTGCCAACGACGTGAGGGCTTCGAGCAGCGGCTCCAAACCGAAATTGGACAGCGCGGAGCCAAACATCACGCCGGTCTGACGACCTGCGAGATATTCGTCGCGATCGAACTTGTGACCCGACGACTGGATGATGCCGACCGACTCGCGGAACTCACGCGTCACGCGCTCGCCGGCGTGTGCTTCGATCATCGGGTCGTCCGGGCCCGCCACCTCCACCGGAGCGCGACGTTCGCCCTTGTAGGCCTTTTCGTACATGCGAACGGTCTGGGCGTCGATGTCGAAGACTCCGCTGAAGTCAGGACCCGTGCCCATCGGCCAGTTCAGCGGCGCGGCGGCGATCCCGAGCGTCGTTTCGATCTCGTCCATCAGTTCGAGCGGATCGCGCCCCGGCTGGTCGAGCTTGTTCACGAACGTGAGAATCGGCAGGCGGTGACGTCGACAGACTTCGTACAACTTGCGCGTCTGCGCTTCGATGCCCTTCGCGGCATCGATGACCATCACGACCGAGTCGGCCGCGACCAATGCCCGATAGGTGTCTTCGCTGAAGTCCTGGTGGCCGGGGGTGTCCAGAAGGTTGAGGCAGTAGCCGTCGTACTCGAACTGAAGCACGGTCGAAGTGATCGAGATCCCGCGGCTCTGCTCGATGGCCATCCAGTCCGAGGTGGCATGGCGCTGAGCCTTCCGGGTGCGCACAGCTCCCGCGACTTCGATGGCTCCGCCATACAGGAGTAGCTTCTCCGTCAAGGTGGTCT
>JBKJTD010000434.1:0-13804 GCA_046590915.1 Vicinamibacterales bacterium | reverse complement strand
GTTCCGGCCCCGTGCCGCCGGGCATGACGACATCGCTGACGACCAGATCGATGTGCGCCCTGTCGGCCTCTGCCAGTTCGTGCGCGCGCGCCGGACCGTCGGCCACGATCACGTGATAGCCGTGACGCCGCAGCATCTGTTGCAGCAGTTTTGCGACGCCAGGCTCGTCCTCCACCAGAAGGATGGTTTCAGCACCGCCCGGCGCCGCGGCTTCGGCGATGACACCGGATTCAATACTGATGAGTTTGGTCGGCCGCATATAGACCGAGAACGTTGTCCCCCGGCCGAGTGTGCTGTCGACCTGAATGACGCCGCCCATCTGCTGGATGATGCCGTAGACGGTCGCCAGGCCCAGACCCGTCCCCCGGCCGAACTCCTTGGTGGTGAAAAACGGTTCGAAGATCCGCGCGCGCGTCGGCTCGTCCATACCGGTGCCGGAATCCCGCACGTCGAGTCGCACCCACTCGCCGGCGCCAAGGCCGAGGCTCTCCTGCGCCCTGTCGATGGTGACGACGGAAATCCGGATGACCAACTGGCCGCCGTTGGGCATCGCGTCGCGCGCGTTGACGGCAAGGTTGAGCACGACCTGTTCGATCTGGTTGAGATCGGCAAGGACCGGCGGTATCGTGCCGACGGTCTCTTCACTGACATCAATGTGTTCGCCGATGACGCGCAAGAGCATCGGCATGAACTCTGTCACCGCCTTCGCAATATCGAGCACGACCGGCTGCACCACCTGATGCCGACTGAAGGCCAGCAGCTGCCGCGTCAGCCCCGCTGCGCGTGTGGCCGCCTTCTGGATCTCCGAGACCTGATCACGCCGTGCCGTGTCGCTCGCGGGCAGCTCCATCTGGAGCCAGTCTGCGTATCCCAGGATGGCGGTCAACAGGTTGTTGAAATCATGCGCGACGCCCCCGGCCAGGCGCCCGAGCGCCTCCATTTTTTGTCCCTGGCGGAGCTTGTCCTCCATGTCACGGCGTTCGGTGATGTCGCGCGTCACCACGACAAAGCCCTGCAGGTTGTCGGGACCGGGATCGAGTCGGCGAATGTGCGTCGCGGCAAAAAACCGCGTGCCGTCGTGCCGCGTGCATTCATGTTCACGTGCCACGACTCCCGCGCGCGCCGCTTCGGCAAGTGTCTCCAGGAACGACGCCGGAGACATGCCGAACAACGGTGCCGCCGGCGAATCAAGCACATCGCCCTCCTGATATCCGAAGACCGCGCCCGCGCCCACAGGCCAGTTCACGATGGCACCCTGATGATCGACGATCAGGATTGCGTAGTCCGTGATCGTGTCAAGCATCAGGCTCATGCGGGACTCGGTTTCACGCAGGCGCCGATCGGCCGCTCGTCGTTCCCGCTCGCGCGCGTCAGTCACCAGTTGGCCGTGATCCAGGATGCCGCCGGCGTACTGGCCGAGCTGCTCGAGCAGGCGGAGATCATCATTGGGGAACAACGAGCCGCGCCGCTGCACCACGCCCACCACTCCCCAGCGCTGAGCCGAGGAGCGGACCGGCGCCAGAAGCACCGTTTCCCCGGTGCGCGCAAGGCCGTCGCGCAGGCGCCCGTCCAGTGCAGAAAGCGGCAGAATCGTGGACGAGGCCTCGCGATAGGCCGCATCAGCCGGGCCCCCCTCGGAGTCGAGTCGCACACCCGCCAGCGCCGTGTGTGTGCTGGCGTGGACGATGACTTCTTCCGCGGTGATGCTGTCGCGCAGGGCCACAAATACCGCCGAGCCCGCCGCCGCGCGTTGAGCGGCGCGCAGCAGATCATCCGCGGCGTGTCCACCGCGTTCCTCCGCCTCGCGATCGGCGGTGGCTACCAGATACCGGCCCAATTCCTGCCGCTGCCACGACTGCCGCAACCGCCGCGGCGTGGCAAAGGCCAGGTAGTAACAGACCAGCGTCGCGGCCGAGAGCGCAGACGTGAGCAGCGCAGCCGACTCCTGGTGCAGCGACCACGCTGTTGCGGTGATGGCCGTCAAGTTGATGGCCGCCAGTGACCACGTCCCGGTGGCGGCAAAATACAGGCGCCGTGCCGTCACTCCTGCCGATCGATGTGACTCGACGGTCAACGTCAGGGCCAGGATGACGAGAGCGCTCGCGCCATATATGCCGGACACGACTTGTTGCCACACGGGCCAGGGCATCGGCGCCACGATGCGAACGATGGCCGCAATCACCGGCACCCCCACACCGAGCACCGTGAATATAGGAGGTACGTGTCGGAAATGTTGCACCAGGCGGAGCAGGAGATACGGAACGAAGAACAGTGCCGCGAACGGCACGACCGACAGACCACCGCTGAACGCGGCGAGACTGACCGGCGAGACCAGGAGCAAAGACACCACCACCAGCAGGATGTCCAGGCGGCGAATATCCCGGTGGCGCCATGCACCGGAGACCGCGCTCCAACTGGTCAGGACAAGCGCAAGGTAGCCAAGCAGCTGAAGGTAGCCGACCAGGGAGGTCATCTGTCAGGTGCACCAGCCAGGGCCGTCACCGCAGCCAAAATCGTCGTTTCCGTGGCGGGATCCGGAGCCCCGAACCAGACGTGACGAATCAGTCCCGTCGCGTCCACCACCATCAAGGCCGGCACGGCGCGAAGCTTAATTGAACCAGGCGCCGACGGATACACGCGTTCGGCGGCGATCCCCAGGCCATCGGCGTAGACGCGCTCCGCATGCGCATCGGTCGACGGGGTCACCAGTATCGTTGGGATCCCATGGCTCGTACCAGCCGCCACAACCTGTCTGTGAAAATCCGAACTGCGCTGGCACGCCGCACATGTACTGCGCGCAAACAGAATCAGGCTCAGTGGCGACGATGCATACGTGGTGGCCTCGATGTCGACCTGGTCGCCTGCAGCATACGGCGGCTGTTCAACCGATGGGCCGACGCCCAGCCGCGAACGCAACGACGGACTGACGACAAATGCAAGCGTCGTGACAAGTGCCAGCAGGCACACGACCACGATCGTGGTCGAAAGACGTCGAACGAACGCATCACTCACGGGAGCAGCTGGAGTCAGGTGATCGCGCCGGTTTTGCAGACGCCGTTGCAGGGCTCATCCCAGAACCAGCCGCAGGCCGGCCATCGGTCGTCGATGGTGCAGGTGACCGCGCCGTCACACCACGTCAGTGCCAGCAGATCGCAGCCAAACTCAGCGTTGCACCAGCAGTCGCCAGCGGCGTTCGCCTGCACCACAAACCGTTCGCGCACGGTATCGGCGAGCGTTTGATGCCACGGCAACGCACTGACCAGCATCAGCGTGGTCCTGCTTCCGAGGCGATACATCAGGTACTCGGCGACATCGGCACCCAACAGCGCCTGCACGCGCTCGGCGACCACACGCGTGGCGGCACGGGTCTGGTCGCCTGGATTGGCGAACGTGGATTCGGCCGCAGCGATGGCCGCATTGAGCGCGTCCACTTGCTCCGAACTCAATTCCGGTCGCGCATCGCGATAGGTCGCAATGTGATCCACCCACACGTCCCGGCGCTGTTGAGGGCTGAGACGCTTCATGATGTCCTTGCGGTACTGCAGTGGGTAATTCTGGATCTCACCTGCAGCGGCAAGAAGGTTGGCCTGCTCCAGGCCAGCCACCCATTGCCCGGACGCGCTCGCCGCACTCGTAGTGACGGCCTTGAGCAGGATCAACTCGGCCGGCAGGGTCAGCGCCGCGATCACGGTGCAAATCAAGAGACGACGACGAGTGAGTGATGTCACTGGGAGGAGCTCCTTGGGCGGACTTTAGTAGCGGCGTAAATTATTGTCAACGTTCGAACGTTTCGGCGAACTCGACGGCAATCCGTCCGCGCGCTGGCCGGCGTCCTACTTCTGCACCTCGCCGTAGAACTTCCAATCGAGCGACATGTCGCGGGTGAGTGGCATTTCCGAAATCGCCAGGCGCGTGTACGGGAAGGGCATCGACCCCTGGAGGACCACGGCGTCGTGGAAGTCCTTGAGCGTCATCTGACCCGAATCCACCAGTTCGGCCTTGAGGCCGCGCAGTTGCAGGCCTCCAAGCAGATAGGCCGCCTGATAGAGCGGGCCGTAGTTGCCCTGGAACGACCGGCGCACTTCGGCCGTGGCGTTTTCACGCTCGTGGCCCACCTCGTTGACGAGGAAGTCGACGGCTTCCTGCGGAGACCAGCGGCCCATGTGGAAGTTGAGTGAAAACACGATGCGGGCGGCACGGTGCATGCGCCAGAACAAGGCGCCGACCTTTTTTTCCGGCGTGTCGTGGAAGCCGATGTCATAGAGCAGCGTTTCCCAGTAGAGCGGCCAGCCCTCGCCGTAAAACGGCGTGCTGATGCCGAGATTGGCGCGGTGCCCCGTGAGGCGCTGTCCCATGTAGCCGGTGTAGTTGTGTCCGGGGATCAACTCGTGGCCGGCCGTGGCGTTTGAGAAGCCGGGGTTGTTACCGCGCATGCTTTGAATGCGTTGGTCGTATTCCATCGTGCTCGTCGGGTAGGACACCGTGATCTGGGATCCGCCAAGGAAGAACGGATTCACCAGCTGGCGTTCAGGCGACATCATGCCCATGCGGAGCGCTTCGCGATTGACGGGCGACACGGTAATCAGATCGTTGAACACCAGATAGTCGGCCGCGTGATACACGAGGTCGCGAATCATCTCCGGCTGTTTGCCCGGCGGGACCGCGGTGTTCTTTGTGTGTTCCAGCGCCTTCATCCAGTCGCCACCGAAGCCGAGTTCTGCGGCTGCCTTTTCCATCTCCTTCACGGTCCACGCAAACTCGCGATTGCCGAGTTCGATGAGCTGCTCGGGCGTGTATGGAATCATCTCGTCGGCGAGGTCGATCATCAGGCCTTCGCGACCACGCGCGGGTCCCGCAATGCCGCTGTTGTCCGTCTTGCGCGGGATGTTTGCCGGAGGCACGAAGTTCGCGCGCGCGATCTGCTGTTCGCACATGCGCTTGATGGCGAGGTAGTTCACCTGACCGTTTCGCGACAGCCGATCGAAGTCGAGTGTCGTGAGGGCTTCCAGCCACGCCTGGTGATACGCCACATCGCGGCCGGGTGCGGGTCGGCTGCGGAAGGCGGTGACGATGTCGATCGTTTCGTCCTGCGGCAGCGCCATGAGCTTCTGAAGGTCGGGGACTGACGGGCGAATGGGCGATGGCGCCGGCGCGATGGTCGCGCTCGCGGGGCTGTGACCGGCGTTCTGCTGATTCGCCACAGCAACCGTGTCGCGCAGCATGGTCGCATACGCTTCCAGTTCGCGAGTGAGATGGGCATACGGCAGGTTCATCCACCAGGTGAACAGCGGATCGTAGTCGTTGTAAAAACCGAACCATTCCGCCATGGATGTTCGCAGGCCGTCAGTTGCCGCTGCCGCCTGGCGGGCGAGGTCGGGCGCGATCCTGATGGTGCCGGCGTCCACCTTTGCGCGCAGCGCGGCGAGGTCCTTGTGAACCTTCGTGATCCGTCCGGCGGTGGCCTGCGCGTCCATGTTGGCGACCCGGACGCGCGCTTCGTACATCTCGACGAGTTCGCGCGAGAACGGCAGGATCGGCGTGAGTGCGGCGATGACCTTGGCGTCGGCGTCCAGTGTCGCGAGGTTCGTCGCAATCGTCGTCTTCAACTGAGCGAGGTCGGTCTGTGCGGCCGGGGACAGGCGCGTCCCATCGATCCGCGTCAGCGCGAGTTGCCAGTCCATATCGAGCCGCTTCAGTCGTGCGATGCGATTGACCGACAGGGACGGAAGGACGATGGGCGGTGCCACCGGCGTCGCTGGAGCGGCGGCCTGACCGTTCTCGGCCCCGCCTTGCCGGCCACCACGCCCGCCGCCTCGTCCGCCGGCCCCACCGACACCGGGCAGATAGTTCTGTGCGAGGACCTGCCGGTCTGCCGTGTACCACTGCATCGGCAGCCGCACGTCGCTCTGCCGCGCGAGCAGCAGCGGCCTCAGATCCTTTGGCACCGTCGAGGCCGCGGATGGCACGGCAGGCGCCTGTTGCGCGTCTGGCGTTGACGAGAGCGGCCACACGAAGGCGGCCAACAGGACGACACCAAGGGTGCTGACGCCGAACCGGCGAATGAGTGAAGTGCGCATGATACCAAGAGTGTAGTGGAATCCCTTGGAGCCCATCCTGAAAAAAACCTCCCAGCTCTCCACGTCTCGCTGTAAGCCTAATAAGATGTTCAAGCCATGAAGTTGCGCCTGACGATGACGGTGAACGGGGAGCGGGTGGAAACGCTGGTGGACCCGGACAAGACCTTGCTGGAGGTGTTGCGCGAAGACCTCCAACTCACCGGCACCAAACACGGATGTGAACTCGGCGAGTGCGGCGCGTGTGCGGTGCTGGTCGACGGCCAGCCGCTGCTGTCGTGCCTCCTGGTGTCGCACGAATGCGACGGGCGCGAGGTCGTCACCGTCGAGGGCCTGACGCAGGATGGCCGCCTGCATCCGCTGCAGGAATGTTTTGCCGATCTGGGCGCCTCTCAATGTGGCTACTGCACGCCCGGCATCCTGATCACCGCGAAGGCGCTGCTCGACCGCGAGCCCCACCCTTCCCGTGAACTCATCAAAGAAGCCCTGTCCGGCAATCTCTGCCGGTGCACGGGCTACCAGCAGATTCTTGATGCTGTCGAGGCTGCTGCAGACTGTGGTCCACGGTCCGACAGGGTCCAGGGTCCAGGGTCCGTACGGGAATCGTGATGAAGACGCCTACTTCGGTGATCGGCAAGCCACGACGGCGTGTGGATGGGCGTGCAAAGGTCACGGGCCAGACCAAGTTTGCCGACGACCTGATCCTGCCGCGCATGCTCCACTGTCGGCTGCTGCGGTCGACCGTGCCCCACGCGAAGATTCTGTCGGTCGATATCTCGAAAGCTGAAGCGCTCGAGGGTGTGCACCTCGTGCTGACAGGTGAACAATTTCCAATCGCCTACGGCATCCTGCCCGTCAGCCACGATGAACACGCGTTGTGTCGTGATGTTGTCCGCTTCGTTGGCGACCCGGTTGCCGCCGTGGTGGCGCGGGATGAAGCGACCGCCGAGAAGGCCGTCAATCTCATTGAAGTTCAGTACGACGCGCTCCGCACCTTTGCGACGCCGCTCGACAGCCTCAACCACCCTGAGCCGAGAATTCACGACTACGGCGATTTCGGCAATGTGCACAAGGCCGTCGCGCTGGAATTTGGCGAGGTCGATGACGCGATCGGCAAGGCCGATCATGTGTTTGACGACCTGTTCTTTTTTGAGGGCAACACACACCTTCCGCTCGAGCAACATGCGACGGTGGCGACCAAGGATCCCGACGGCAAGTTGGTGGTGCACTCAAGCACACAGACGCCCCACTATCTGCACCGCGCGCTGGCCAAGGCGCTGTCGATTCCGGCCGCGCACATTCGCGTGATCGCCACGCCCAACGGTGGAGGCTTCGGCGGCAAAAGTGATCCGTTCAATCACGAGGTGGTCGTCGCCTATGCTGCGATGCGGCTTGATCGTCCCGTCAAGATTTGCCTCAACCGCGAGGAGGTCTTTTATTGTCATCGCGGTCGGCATCCGGTGCTGATGCGCTTTAGAACCGGTGTCACAAACGACGGCAGGATCACCGGCCTCGACCTGCAGACACTGCTCGATGGTGGTGCCTACGGTTCGTACGGGGTCGCGAGTACGTTCTATACCGGTGCCCTCCAGACCGTGACCTACGACATCCCGACGTACCGCTTTCGCGGGTGTCGTGTGTTCACCAACAAACCGCCGTGTGGACCCAAGCGTGGCCATGGCACACCACAATCGCGCTTCGGCCAGGAAGTACAGCTCGACAAGATCGCCGAGAAACTCGTCATCGATCCCGCCGACCTGCGCCTCAATATCGTTCAGCCGCCTGACAGCCTGACGGCCAACTTTCTGCGCGTGCGGACGATCGGTTTGACCGCGTGCATCAAGAAAGTTGTGGAGCGCTCGGGCTGGCGCGACAAGTACCGCAAGTTGCCACACGGCAAGGGCGTCGGGCTGGCCTGTTCGTCGTATCTGTCCGGCGCCGGATTACCGATTAACTGGAACGACCTGCCGCACTCGGGCGTGCAGCTCAAAGTCGACCGCAGCGGTGGCGTCACGGTGTTCTGCGGCGCCACAGAAATTGGCCAGGGGTCAGACGATGTGCTTGTGGGCATCGTGGCTGAGGTGCTGGGCATTGACCCGTTTGATGTGCGCGCGGTCACCGGTGACACCGATCTCACGCCGGTGGATCTCGGGTCCTACTCGAGTCGGGTCACGTTGATGATGGGTAACGCCGCCATTCAGGCGGCTGAACGCGCGCGCGAGCTGATCGCGGAGGCCGTGAGCGCAAAACTCGAAATCCCCAAGGACCGCCTGGTCTTTGCGGATCGGCGCGTGTTTGATACCGAAGACCCGAACAAGGGCGCGACGTTCCAGGAAGCGGTCTGCATGGCCGAAGCAAAGTTCGGCACGCTCGGCACGACCGGCTCGTACACGCCGCCGCGGTCGCCTGCGCGCTTCAAGGGTGGCGGCGTCGGTCCGTCGCCCACCTATTCGTACACCGCGGCAGTCGTCGAGGTGGACGTGGATCCGGAAACCGGATGGATCACGGTGCCGCGCGTGTGGATTGCCCACGACATCGGTCGCGCGCTCAACCCCACGCTGGTGCGCGGCCAGGTCGAGGGGGGCGTGTATATGGGCATTGGCGAGGCGCTGATGGAAGAACAGGTGTTCCGGCGGTTGCCTGCGAAGTTGTCCCACGCGCTGGTCCACAAATTTCCGTCGATTCTCGAATACAAGAGCCCGACCAGTCTGGACATGCCGGACGTGATCACGGATCTGATTGAAGATCCGGATCCTGCCGGCCCGTTTGGCGCGAAGGAAGTCGGGCAGGGGCCGTTGCTGCCGATCATGCCGGCGGTCGCCAACGCGGTCTATGACGCGGTCGGTGTACGGATCGATTCAATCCCGGTCACGCCGGAGAAGATCCTGCGCGCGCTTGAGGCCAAAGCGGCGGGTAAGGCGCCACGACAAGGTCCATCGTCGTTCCCAGACATTCCCTGGCCGGAGACGCTGAAAGTCACGCCGCCATGGGCGGGTGGTGATGGTCGCGCGTCCAATGACCCAGATCGCCCCACCAACCGCAAGGTTGACGCAGGCGTGGAAGCCAGGGCCGCCAAGGCTGCCTGGGAGAAGTCCGCATCATGATGCGCCTGCCTTCGTACATCTATCGGGCGCCGAAGACCGTGGCGGATGCTGCGTCATGGCTGGCCGAATCGCCCGATGCGATGTTGCTCGCCGGCGGCACTGATCTGATTCCCAACATGAAGCGTCGTCAGCAGACGCCGTCGGTCGTGATTGGTCTGCGGGCTGTGTCGGAGCTGACGATGGTGGGTGGCGTGGGTGGCGTGGGTCTGCGCATTGGCTCGGGCGTCACGCTGACGTCGCTGGTGCACGATGCGCGTGTGCGGGCGAACTACCCAGGGCTCTGGCAGGCGGTCGCGCAGATTGCGACGCCGCATCTGCGCAACATGGGCACGATTGGCGGCAATATCTGCCTCGACACTCGGTGCACCTACTACGACCAGACCTTCGAGTGGCGCAAGTCGATCAACTTCTGCATGAAGAAGGACGGCGACATATGCTGGGTCGCCACGTCAAGTGACAAATGTCTCGCCGTGTCGTCTACAGACTCCGCGCCGGCGCTCATCGCGCTTGGCGCCACGGTCACACTGGTGTCTGCGACCGGCACACGCGAGGTTGCGCTCTCCGATCTCTACGCAAACGACGGCATGCACTACCTCACGCGTCGTCGCGACGAGATACTGACACGTGTGCACCTGCCCTCGTCAGACGGATGGCGGAGCACATATTGGAAGCTCCGGCGTCGCGGGTCGTTCGACTTTCCTGTGGCGTCGGTCGCCGCGGCTGCGCGGTTTGACGGCGATGCCATTGTGGACGCGCGTATCGTCCTGGGAGCGGTCGCTTCGCGACCGTTGGAGGTGCCGGTCGCAGCCGAACGTCTCGCCGGCCAATCCCTGTCCGATGACCTCATCGCGGCGGTTGCAGACGATGCCTATGCGTTGGCGAAGCCGATGGACAACACGGACTTTGAGCTAATCTGGCGCAAGAAGGTCGTGCGTTCCCTCGTTACGTCGGCGTTGCGGGAGCTGCGTGGCGACGACATGCGCGAGGCGCGTACGAAACTCGCCAGGCACCCGCTCATTGTCGTGAGCTGAGCCGCGCCTGCACGCGCAGGAGCCACTTGCTCATGCCGAGGCGAGGGCAGCGGCGATCGCGGCGATGTCCGCGTCGGTGAGGTCAGGCGAGAAGTGCCGGATGCGTGGCAGCAGGTCGATCGTTTCGAGGTAACGTGCGGCGCATGACGCGTGGACAAATCCCGATGGCGCAAAGCGGCCGTCGTCGTAAAACACGAGCGCGATGCGCCAGGTATCTTTGGCGATGGCGTCCTTGCAACCGCGGCAGGTGGCGCGGCCTGTCGGGGCCAGCCCGGCGGTGCTGACACGCGGAACACGGTGATGCGCCACGCCCAGCGCCGCCTCATGCTCCAGGAGCGCTCTGTCCGGCACGTCCACAGTGGCGGACGCAACCGCGTCAAGAAACGCGTGCGGCCGCCTGAACGCGCCACACGCCGGGTGATACCACTGCGTCGTCTCGCCGCCATCGTCGGAAAACGGATTGGGCACACGCTCGCCGAGGCGCACGGTTTTTGCTGCGATCTGTTGTCCGCAGCCGCGACACTTGGCGCGACCGGTCGACGCGAGTTCGAGTAGATGGGGGGTGCTCAAGCGGTGCACCCCCGACCTACGGCCAGAGCCATCCAAACGCCCCCGCGGTCATCAGCCCGTAGATCAACCCGTCGATCATTGAACGCACCGTCGAGCCCCAGCCCTTCTGGTACCAGATGTTGGCCTGCGGCATTGCGAGCGCGTATCCCATGAACGCCACCGTGCCGGCAATACGGAACACCGTCATGTAGTCGGCGCCCGCAGGAAACACGCGGCTCAGGACATAGCCGGTAAACACGCTGACGACCAGCGTGTAGGCGAACCACTGCGCGAGTGTGGCGCCCATGTTGAACGAGCCCGTCGGCCACACGGTCACGACCAGCCCAGGGCCACGTTTCATGTTTTCCAGATAGATCGGTTCCTTCATCGACTGTGGCGAATCGCAGTACGGCGCGACGTAATCGCCGTGCGACACGTTCAGGCGCCGGAACGTCTCGAGCACCGCATCCTCATTGGGCAGACGGGAAAAGTCGGCTTTGTGGTACGTCAGCACCATGTGAATCACGGAACTGGCCAGAAACACGAGCACCGCAGCCACCAGGATTGGGACGACCAACGACATCAGAGACACCATGCAATACCTCCTTGGGGGCCGGAGGTTATCACGTGTAAACTCGCGGCATGAGCGCAAAATACACGCGACTGACGCAGCCGTTCGTGCGTGAGCACGGGCAGTTGCGCGAGGCGTCCTGGGACGAGGCGTTGACCCGCGCGGCCGACGGATTTGGCCGCATCGTAGGCCAACACGGCCCCGGAAGCTTCGGGATGTTCAGTTGCTCCAAGGCGTCCAACGAGGTGAACTATCTGGCGCAGAAGTTCACCCGCGGCGTCCTGGGCAGCCACAACATCGACAGTTGCAACCGAACTTGACACGCCCCAAGCGTCGTCGGTCTGACGACGGTATTCGGGGCGGGTGGCGGCACGAGCGCCTACCAGGAGATCGAGGAAACGGACCTCATCATCCTGTGGGGATCAAACGCCCGTGAAACGCATCCGATCTTCTTCCACCACCTGTTGAAGGGAATGAAGAACGGCGCGCGGCTGTACGCCATCGATCCGCGACGGACGACCTCCGTCGCGTGGGCCGACGTGTGGCTTGGGCTGGAAGTCGGATCGGACGTCGCTCTGGCAAACGCGGTGGGCCGCGAGATCATTGCCGCGGGACTCTGCAACATCGAGTTCATCACGCGTGCGACAGAGGGGTTCGAGGCCTACAAGGCGGCCGTGGACTCGTACACCCTCGAACGGGGTGAGGCGTTGACCGGTGTGAAGGCCGAGGTCATCCGCGAGATGGCGCATGCCTATGCGCGGGCCGACCGCGCGCAAATCTGCTGGACGCTGGGCATCACCGAGCATCACAACGCGGTCGACAACGTGTTTGCGATCATCAATCTGTCGTTGCTCACCGGACACGTGGGTCGATGGGGGTCGGGACTGGTGCCGCTGCGCGGCCAGAACAACGTGCAGGGCGGCGGCGACATGGGGGCCATTCCCAACAAGTTTGTGGGTGGCCAGAATGTCGAGGATGCCGACCTGCGCAGCAGATTCGAGCATGAGTACGGCATGTCGCTGCCGCCCACGCGGGGCATGCATCTGAGCGAGATGTTTGACGCGATGGAGCACGGCACATTGAAGACGGTGTTCGTGCTCGGCGAAAATCCGATGCAGTCGGAAGCCGACGCCAAACGCACGCGTCGTTTGCTCGAGGGCCTGGAGCATCTGGTGGTGCAGGATATTTTCATGACCAAGACGGCGGAGGTCGCCGACGTGGTGTTGCCTGCGGCGGCGTCGTGGTGTGAATCGGACGGCACCGTGACCAGCAGCGAACGTCGTGTGCAACGTGTGCGGAAGGCGCTCGACCCACCGGGGCAGGCGCTGGACGACCTGCACATCCTGACGAGGCTGGCGAAAGCGCTTGGGAAGGATTGGGGTGCGCCCACCGCGCATGACGTGTGGGAGGAAGTGCGTCGACTGTCTCCATGGCATGGTGGGATGAGTTACGAGCGCCTCGAAGCCCTCAACGGCCTTCAGTGGCCGTGCCCCACAGAGGATCATCCAGGCAGCCCGACGCTGCACACACGGCTGTGGAGCGACCCTGTCGAAGGCGAACGCGCGGGATTCCAGGTGGTGCACCACTCGCCGCCGGTGGACACATTGACGGACGAATTTCCGTTGCGGCTCACGACAGGCCGCCGACTCGACTCGTTCAACACCGGCGTGATGTCTGGTGGATACACGTCGCCGTTGCGGCATGGCGAACGCATCGAGGTCTCGCCGGCCGATGCCCAGCGACTCGACCTGGCAGAGGGTGAAATGGTGCGCGTGGTCTCGCGTCGTGGATTCGTGCAGGCCCAGATGAAAATTGACCCCGGTCTGCGGGCCGGACTCACGTTCATGACGATGCATTTTCCGGATGAAGTGGAGACCAACATCCTGACCATTGACGCGGTGGACCCCAAGTCCGGCACCGCCGAGTTCAAGGCGGCTGCGATACGGATCGAGAAGCTTGGTGTGCCCGAACCTGTCGGCGCCGGGGAAGGGCACTGACGTGGATTTGCATCTGATCCCCGGGGCGGTGGCCACTGCCGAGGAACGCGCGGCCGTCGATGCCGCGATCGCTGCAGTCGAAGGCACGGGGCCCGGCATGCGGCACATGTTGTTGCCGGCGTTGCATGCCGCACAGGCGCGCGTGGGCTGGATCTCCGAAGGGGCGCTCAACCACATCTGTGCGCAGTTGTCGGTGCCGCCCGCAGAGGCGTATGGTGTCGCGACGTTCTACCACATGTTTTCGACCACTCCGCGCGCCCCCCGCGTGGTGCACGTCTGCGACGACATCGCGTGCCGGTTGAAAGGGGCCGAGGGGCTGTGCCGATTGCTCGAGGCAACCTGTGGTCCGGCCGGAACCCGCGAGGACGGCACCTGGGTGCGGTCTCCCTGTCTGGGATACTGCGAGCAGGCGCCGGTCGCACTCGTGCAAGAGTGCGGCACGACCATGCCGCCCGGGACTGCGGACGTGACGCTGACC